>NZ_BAAAMR010000015.1:0-120147 GCF_039529375.1 Actinomadura napierensis | reverse complement strand
GTGTGGTGTGAGTGGAAGGCGTGGTTGACGCGTAGTTTTGTGGTTTTGGTTCCTTGTTGTTGGTAGTGGTTGGTGATGTCGGTGATGGCGTGGGTGTCGCCGGAGATGACGGTGGTGGTGGGGGTGTTGTGTGCGGCGATGGTGACGTCGGGTCCGAGGTGGGGGGTGAGATCGGTGGGGGTGGTGTTGATGGCGGCCATGGTGCCGGGGGGGAGGGTGTTCATGAGGCGGGCGCGGGTGGTGATGAGTTCGGCGGCGTCGGTGAGGGTGAAGATTCCTGCGGTGTGGGCGGCGCTGATTTCTCCGATGGAGTGGCCGAGTAGGTGGTGGGGGGTGATGCCGAAGGTGGTGAGGGTGTGGGTGAGTGCGGTGTGCAGGGCGAACAGGGCGGGTTGGGTGTAGAGGGTGTGGTCGAGTAGTTCGGGGTCTTGGCCGAACATGAGTGGTTTGAGGGGCCGGTCGAGGTGGGGGTCCAGTGCCTCGCATGTCCGGTCGAGGGCTTGGGCGAATACGGGGAGGTGTTGGTAGAGCTGGGCGCCCATGCCGGGGCGTTGGGAGCCCTGGCCGGAGTACATGAGGGCGAGTTTTCCGCCGCCTGGGGCGGTGCGGCCGGTCACGACGGCGGGGTGCGGTTCCCCGACCGCCAGCGCCGCCAGACCCTCCCGCAGCGCCTCCCGGTCGCCGACGATCACGGCGCGGTGCTCCAGCATCGAGCGGGTGGTGGCCAGCGCCCATGCCACTTGACCGGTGTCCAGGTCGGGGTGGGCGTCCAGGTGCTGGATCAGTCGTTGGGCCTGCGCGGCGAGCCCCGTCTCGCTCTTGGCCGACAACAACCACGGCACGGCCGGCGCCTCGGGCCGCGGCGGCTGGAGACGGACCGCCTCGTTCGCCTCCTCAGGAACGGGGACCGGGGCCTGCTCGATGATCGTGTGCGCGTTCGTGCCGCTGATGCCGAAGGACGAGACCGCGGCCCGGCGCGGCCGCCCCGTCTCGGGCCACGGCACCGGCTCGGTGAGCAGCTCGACCGGGCCGGCGGACCAGTCCACGTGCGGCGTGGGCTCGTCGACGTGCAGCGTCCGCGGCAGGACCCCCTGCCGCATCGCCTGCACCATCTTGATGACGCCCGCGACCCCGGCCGCGGCCTGCGTGTGGCCGATGTTCGACTTGACCGACCCCAGCCACAGCGGCCGGTCCCGGTGCCGCCCATAGCCCGCGATCAGCGCCTCCGCCTCGATCGGGTCGCCCAGCGCGGTACCGGTGCCGTGCGCCTCCACCGCGTCGATGTCGCCGGGCGCCAGATGCGCCCCGGCCAGCGCGTCCTCGATCACCCGCTGCTGCGACGGGCCGTTGGGCGCGGTCAGGCCGTTGCTCGCCCCGTCCTGGTTCACCGCCGAACCGCGGATCACCGCCAGCACCGGATGCCCGTTGCGGTGCGCGTCCGACAGGCGTTCCACCAGCAGCAGCCCCAGGCCCTCGGACCAGGCGGTGCCGTCGGCCGCCGCCGCGAACGGCTTGCACCGCGCGTCCGGCGCCAGGACCCGTTGCCGGGAGAACTCCACGAAGATGCCGGGCGTGGACATGATGGCCACGCCGCCGGCCAGGCCCAGCGAGCAGTCCCCTTGGCGCAGCGCCTGGCAGGCCAGATGGAGGGCGACCAGGGAGGACGAGCACGCGGTGTCGATGGTGACCGCGGGCCCCTCCAGGCCGAAGGTGTAGGCGAGCCGCCCGGACACGACGCTGGCCGCGTTGCCGAGGCTGATATGGCCTTCGAGCTTGCGGGAGGTGTCCGCGAGCAGCAACTGGGCGTAGTCCTGCGCGTTGGTGCCGATGAACACGCCGGTCCGGCTGCCGCGCAGCGACGCCGGCGCGATCCCGGCGCGTTCGACGGTCTCCCAGGCGCCCTCCAGCAGAAGCCGCTGCTGCGGGTCCATGGCCAGCGCCTCGCGCGGGCTGATCCCGAACAGGCCGGGATCGAAGTCGCCGGCGTCGTGAAGGAACCCGCCCTCCCGGACGTAGCTCGTCCCGGGCCGCTCGGGGTCGGGGGAGTAGAGCCGGTCGAGGTCCCAGCCGCGGTCGGTCGGGAATCCGGACATGGCGTCGGAGCCGCCGTCCAGCAGCCGCCACAGGCCCTCGGGGGACGACGCGCCCCCCGGGAACCGGCAGGCCATCCCGATGACGGCGATCGGTTCCCGCATGCTCGACTCGGCCTCGTGCAGCCGCCGCCGCGACTGCCGCAGCTCCGCGGTCATCCATTTGAGGTGGTCGAGAAGCTGCTGCTCATTCCCCATCTGAACCGAACTCCAAAAGATGCGGCGAAAACGGCGTCTTGATCAGGACCTGCCGAATTCTTCCTTGATGATGTCGAAGACCTCGTCCGCGGTCGCGGACACCAGTTCGTCGACCGTTCCGTCGGGCTCGCGGCCGGTTTCTTCGAATCTCGACAGCAGCGCCCGAAGCCGCCAGGAGATGGTCTTCTGCTCGGCCGAGGAAAGGCCGGCCATGGCGACGGCGTTCGACAGTTCGTCGAGCTGCGCGATGATTCCGGCGCCGTTTCCGGGCTCGTCGGCGATGGTCGTTCTCAGGTAGTGCGCGAGCGCCTGCGGGCTCGGATGGTCGAACACCAGGGTGCTCGGCAGCCGCATCCCGAGCTCCCGGGTGAGGTGGTTGCGGAACTGGAGCGCCGAGACCGAGTCGAAGCCCAGCTCCTTGAACGTCTGCCGGGTCGGCACGTCCGCGCCGGACGCGTGCCCGAGGACGGCGGCGGCGGTGGCGGTGACCAGCTCGACCAGGATGGCGTCCTGTTCCGCGCGGGCTGCGCCGAGGAGGCGTCGGCGCAGCGCCGCCGCCGATCCCGAGGACGCCTCCCGGGCCGGTTCGGAGGTCGGCAGGGCCTGCCGGATCTCCGGCAGGCCGGACAGCAGCGGGATCGGGCGGGTGGGCGCGAACGCCCGCCAGAGCCACGCCCAGTCGACGGCGGCGACGGTGAGGCAGGTCTCGTCCCGGTCCAGCGCCCGCTGGAGCGCGCCGACGGCCAGCTCGGGATCCATGCCGGAGAAGCCGCTGCGGCGCAGGTTGGCCTGCGTGCTCTCGTCGTCGGCCATGCCGCCGCCACTCCACTCGCCCCACGCCACCGACAGGGCCGGGAGCCCCTGCGCGCGGCGGCGCTGGGCCAGCGCGTCCAGGTAGGCGTTCGCCGCCGCGTAGTTGGCCTGCCCCGGGCTTCCCAGGACCCCGGCTGCGGAGGAGAACAGCACGAACGCCGACAGGTCCCGGTCGCGGGTCAGCTCGTCCAGATGCGCGGCGGCGCCGGCCTTGGGGCCCAGCACCCCCGCCAGCCGGTCCGGGGTCAGGGCGTCGATGACGCCGTCGTCCAGAACGCCCGCGGTATGCACGACCGCGGTCAGCGGGCACTCGCCGGGGATGTCCGCCAGCACCCGCTCCAGCGCGGACCGGTCCGCCACATCGCAGGCCGCGAACACCGGCTCGGCGCCGAGCGCCCGCAGGTCGGAGCGCAGCTCGCCGGCGCCGGGGGCGGCCGGGCCGCGGCGGCTGACCACGACGAGGCGCTCCGCGCCGCCGCGCGCCAGCCAGCGGGCGACGTGCGCGCCCAGCGCGCCGGTTCCGCCGGTCACCAGGACGGTGCCGCTCGGCCTCCAGGGGGCCCGGACCGGTTCGCCGGGGCCGGCGGCCCTGGCCAGCCGGCAGGCGAGGACGCCCATGGGCCGGACCGCGACCTGATCCTCGCCGTCCGCCCCGGCCAGGACGCCCGCGAACCGCGCCCACGCCTCTCCGTCCGGGTGTTCGGGAAGGTCGATCAGGCCGCCCCAGCGGTCGGCGTGCTCCAGCGCCGCCACCCGGCCCAGCCCCCAGACCGCCGCCTGCGCCGGGTCGTCCACGGGGTCGGCCGGGCCGGTGGACACGGCCTGCCGGGTGACGCACCACAGCGGGGCGTTGATCCCGGCGTCGCCGAGGGCCTGCAGCAGCGCGGTGGTGCCGGCGAGCGCGGCGCGTCCGTCCAGGGCGAGCAGCGAGACCACGCCCTGGACGTCCTGGCCACTGAGGCGTTCCGCGAGCGCCGCGCGGTCGAGGGCGCCGTGATCGGCCTCCAGGCGGACGACGTCCGCGCCGCCCGGACCGGCCATCGCCTCGTGGCAGGCGTCCGGCCAGGCGCCGGCGGACGGCGGCGTCACGAGCAGCCACCGGCCGGGCAGCGGCGAAGCGGCCGGGTCGGCGACCCGCGTCCAGGTGACCCGGTAGCACCACGAGTCGACCTCGGACTTCTCCCGGTGCCTGCGGTGCCACGACGACAGCACAGGCAGGGCGGGCTTCAAGACCTCCAGCGGCGAGGAGGAGCCGTCGGGCTCCAGCATCGTGGCCAGGACGTCGAGGTCCTGGCGTTCCACCGCGCTCCAGAAGTGCGCGTCGTCGCCGGCGGTGGGAGCGGGCGCCGGCCCCGGGCCTTCCAGCCAGTACCGCCGCCGCTGGAACGCGTAGGTGGGCAGCGGCACGGAGGACGGCGCGTCGGGGGACAGATGGCGCGCCCAGTCGACGGTCACCCCGCGGGTGTGGGCATGGGCGACGCCGGCGAGGAACCGGGACAGGTCCCCCTGGCCGCGCTGGAGGGTCGCGATGACCGCGGCGTGGGCGCCGAGGTCATCGACGGTGTCCTGGAGACCGGGAACGAGCACGGGGTGCGGGCTGACCTCGATCAGGGCGTCGTGGCCCTGGCCGAGCAGGCTGCGCACGCTTCGTTCGAGCTGCACCGGCCGGCGCAGGTTGGTGTACCAGTAGCCGGCGTCCAGCCCGGTCGTGTCGAACCGGTCGCCGGTGACGGTGGAGAAGAACGGGATGCGGGACGGCTGCGGCGCGATGCCGGCGAGGGCTTCGCGCAGCGTGGCCTCGATGCGGTCGATCTGCGGGGAGTGGGAGGCGTAGTCGACGTTGACGCGGCGGGTGCGGATCTCTTCAGCACCGCACTCGGACAGGAAGCCGTCGATGGCCGAGGGGGTGCCGGAGACCACGGCGGAGGCGGGGCCGTTCACCGCGGCCAGCGTCAGCGCGCCGTCCCAGCGGGCGAGTCGCCGCTCGACCTCGGCGGCGGGCAGGGCGACCGACGCCATGGCACCGTGCCCGGCCAGCTCGCGCAGGGCCCGGCTGCGCAGCGCCACCACCTTGGCCGCGTCCTCCAGGGTCAGGGCGCCGGCGATGTGCGCGGCGGCGATCTCGCCCTGGGAGTGGCCGGCGACGGCCGCGGGCTCCACCCCGTACGCGCGCCACAGCCCGGCCAGCGCCACCATGACCGCGAACAGCGCCGGCTGGACGACGTCGACGCGCTCCAGCGCGGACGCGTCCCGCAGCACCTCGGCCAGCGACCACGGCACGTGCGGCGCGAGGGCCTCCTCGCACCGGGCGATGTGCTCGGCGAACTCCGCGGACTGCGCCAGCAGCGACGTGGCCATGCCCTCCCACTGGGCGCCCTGCCCCGGGAAGACGAACGCGACCTTGCCGTCCAGGTCGGCGACGCCCTCGACCACCCCGCCGGAGGGGGAGCCGGCGGCGAGCGCCGGCAACTCGTCAAGGGAGAACACCACGGCGCGGTGGCGCAGCGTCGCGCGCCTGGTCGCCAGCGCCCCCGCCACGGCCGCCGGGTCCAGGGCCGGGCGTTCCCGCAGGAACTCCGCCAGGCGCCCGGCCTGCCCGCGCAGCCCGGCCTCGCTCGCGCCCGACACCAGCAGCGGCGCCGGCCCCGTCACGGCCGGGGCCCCGGCCGCGCGGGCGGCCGGCGCCTGCTCCACGATCACGTGCGCGTTGGTGCCGCTGATGCCGAAGGACGAGACCGCGGCCCGGCGCGGCCGTCCGGTCTCCGGCCACGGGACCGGCTCGGTGAGCAGGCTCACCGCCCCCGCGCTCCAGTCGACGTGCGGCGTGGGCCGGTCCACGTGCAGGGTGCGCGGGAGCACGCCGTGGTTGATCGCCTCGACCATCTTGATGACCCCGGCGACCCCGGCGGCGGCCTGGGTGTGCCCCAGGTTGGACTTGATCGAACCGAGCCACAGCGGCCGGGCGCGCCGCTGCCCGTAGGCGGCCAGGAGCGCCTGCGCCTCGATCGGGTCGCCGAGCGTGGTGCCGGTGCCGTGCGCCTCGACCGCGTCGACGTCACCGGCGGCCAGGCCCGCGTCGGCGAGCGCCCGCGCGATCACGCGCTGCTGGGACGGGCCGTTGGGCGACGTCAGGCCATTGCTGGCGCCGTCCTGGTTCACCGCCGAGCCGCGCACGACCGCCAGCACGGGGTGGCCGTTGCGGCGGGCGTCCGACAGCCGCTCGACCAGCAGCAGCCCGGCGCCCTCCGACCAGCCCGCGCCGTCGGCGGCGGCGGCGAACGGCTTGCACCGGCCGTCGGGCGCCAGCCCCCGCTGCCGCGAGAACTCCACGAACAGGGTCGGCGTCGCCATGACGGTGGCGCCGCCCGCCAGCGCGAGGTCGCACTCCCCGCGCCGCAGGGCCTGGCAGGCCAGGTGCAGCGCCACCAGCGAGGAGGAGCAGGCGGTGTCCACGGTCAGGGCCGGGCCCTCCAGGCCGAACACGTAGGAGATGCGGCCCGACGCGGCGCTGCCCGACGTCCCGGTCAGGGAGTATCCCGCCGTGGTGTCGGTGAACTGCTCAGGGAGCGTCATGTAGTCCTGGTACATCACCCCGGTGAAGACGCCGGTCGGGCTGTGCTTCAGCGCTCCGGGCGGGATGCCGGCGTTCTCCAGGACCTCCCAGGCGACCTCCAGCAGCAGCCGCTGCTGCGGGTCCATCGCGGCGGCCTCACGCGGCGAGATCTCGAAGAACTCGGGGTCGAAGTCGGCGGCGTCGTAGACGAACCCGCCCTCGCGGGCATAGGTGGTGCCAGGGTGGCCGGGGGCGGGATGGTAGAGCCGGTCCAGGTCCCAGCCGCGGTCGGTGGGGAACGCCGAGATCCCGTCGCGGCCCTCCGCCACGAACCGCCACAGGTCCTCGGGCGAGCGGATCCCGCCGGGGTAGCGGCAGGCCATCGCCACGATCGCGATCGGCTCGTCGGCGGCCCTCCCGGCGGCGGCCGGGACGGCGGGCCCGTGCCGCGCCCCGGCCAGCAGGGCGCGAAGATGGTCGGCGACGGCCTGCGGCGTCGGGTGGTCGAAGACCAAGGTGGCCGGCAGCGCCAGCCCCGTGGCCGCGCTCAGCCGGTTGCGCAGCTCGATCGCGGTCAGCGAGTCGAACCCGAGATCCTGGAACGCCCGCTCGGCGAGCATGCCCTGCGCGGTGTCGCGCCGCAGCACCGCCGTCACGTGGCCGCGCGTCAGGTCGAGCAGGGCCTGCCGCTGCTCCGCCTCCGGCAGCCCGGCCAGCCGCCGGGCGAGCGCGCCGTCCGGCCGCGCCGCCGCGCCGCCGCCCGCGGGCCTGGCTGGAACCAGCCTGCGGAACAGGGCGGGCAGCGTGCCGCCGGACGCGCGGGCGCGCAGCGCCGCGAAGTCCAGCAGGACGGGCGCCACCAGCGCCTCGCCCGCCGCGCACCCGGCGTCGAAGAGCGCCGTCCCCTGCCGCGACCCCAGCCGGACCAGCCCGTCGTGCTCGACCCGGGCCAGTTCGGCCGCCCCCAGGTGGGCGGTCATCTCGCTGGTCTCCGCCCACAGGCCCCAGGCCAGGGAGGCCGCCGGCAGGCCCGCCGCCCGCCGGTGCGCGGCCAGCGCGTCCAGGAAGGCGTTGGCCGCCGCGTAGTTGCCCTGGCCGGGGGTGCCGGTGATCCCCGCGGCGGACGAGAACAGCGCGAACAGCGCGAGGTCCTCGTGCCGCGTCAGCTCGTGCAGGTTGACGGCGGCGTCGATCTTCGGGCGCGCCACCGACGCCATCCGCTCGGGCGTCAGCGACCCCACGACCGCGTCGTCGATCACGCCCGCCGCGTGGATCACGGCGGTCAGCGGGTGCGCGGCCGGGACGCCCGCCAGCAGGTCGGCGAGCTGCTCGCGGTCGGCGGCGTCGCAGGCGGCCACGGTGACCTCGGCGCCCAGCTCGGCCAGCCGGTCCCGCAGTTCCGCGGCGCCCGCCGCGCCGGGTCCCCGGCGGCCGGCCAGGATGAGGTGCCGGGCGCCGTGGGCCGCCACCAGGTGATGGGCGATCCGGCCGCCGACCAGCCCCGTCCCGCCGGTGATGAGGACCGTGCCGTCCGGGGCCGGCAGGAGCGCCGGGGGGTCCTCGGCGGGCGCGACGGTGGCCAGCCGCGGCACCAGGGCCGTGCCCTGCCGGACGGCGATCTGCGTCTCGCCCGAGGCGGACGCCGCCTGCGCCAGGCCGGGCAGCAGGCGCGCCGAGTCCGGGTGGCCGTCGATGTCGGCCAGCAGGAACCGGCCGGGGTTCTCCGACTCGGCCGTGCGGACCAGCCCCCACACCGGGGCGGCGGCCAGGTCGGCGACGTCCTCGCCCGCGCGGGTGGACACCGCGCCGCGCGTGACGACGACCAGCCGGGACGACTCCCACCGCCGGTCCTCCAGCCAGGCGCGCACGAGCCCGAGCGCGGCGGCGCCGGCCGCCCGCGCCGCTTCTGCCAAGTCGCCGGTCCCGTCACCGGAGCAGACGGTCATGACGGTGTCCGGGACGTCGCCGGCGTCCGCCGCCTGCCCCAGGTCGGCGAACGGTCCCAGGTCGGGTTCGAGCCCCAGGTCGTCAGTGCCGAGGATCGCCCACGCGCCCAGCGGCGGGGCCTCCTGTTCCTCCAGTGGCGTCCAGTCCATGCGGAACAGGTGGTGGTCGTGCCGCAGGTTGTCGGCGCGGACCGGCCGCATCGTCAGCGACTCCACCGACATCATCGGCCGGCCGGTCTCGTCGGCGATGGACACCGTCACCGTGCGGGGGCCGATCGGGGAGACCCGCGCCCGCGCGGCCCCGGCGCCGGGGAGGAAAAGCGACACGCCGTTCCAGTCGAACGGCAGGTTCAGCTCCCGCTCGGCGCCGCCGAGCCCGGCCAGGGCCACGGCGTGCAGACAGGCGTCCAGGAGCGCGGGGTGGACGCCGAACCGGGCCGCGTCACCGCCGTCGGGCAGCGCCACTTCGGCGAGCAGGTCGTCGCCGTCGCGCCACGCGCGCCGCAGCCCCTGGAAGGCCGGGCCGTACTCGTAGCCGAGCTCGGCCAGGGCCGGGTAGAGGCCCTCGGTGTCGACCGGCAGCGCCTGCGCGGGCGGCCAGAGCGGCATGTCCGGCTGGTCGGCCGGGCGCCCCGGCGTCACCACCCCGCCGGCGTGGCGGGTCCACGGGAGGTCGTCCGCGCTCTCCTCCGGCCGCGAGAAGACGGTGATCGCGCGCCGGCCGCGCTCGTCGGCCGCCCCCACCGCGATCTGGAGCCCGACGCCGCCGCGGTCGGGCAGCGGCATCGGCGCCTCCAGCGTCAGCGACTCCACCCGGCCGCAGCCCGCCAGCCCGCCGGCGTGCATCGCCAGCTCCACGAACGCCGACCCCGGCAGCAGCGCCGACCCGGCCACCACATGGTCGGCGAGCCACGGATGCGACCCCCGCGACACCCGGCCCGTCAGGACGATCTCGTCACCGCCGGCGAGCTTGACCATGGCCCCGATCAGCGGATGGTCCGCCGGGGCCAGGCCCGCCTCCGCGACGTCCCCGGCCCGGCGGCCCCTGCCGTCCAGCCAGAACCGCTCGCGCTGGAAGGCGTAGGCGGGCAAAGGGACGGGCGGCGCCGCGGGCCGGGGGAGGGCGAGGGCGTCCAGGACGCGGGCCCAATCGATCGAGAAGCCGTTGGCGTGGAGGCGGGCGAGGCTCATGAGGAGCCGGTCCCGGCCGCCGCCGTCGCGGTGGAGCGTCCCGGTGGCCAGGACGGGGGCGTCCTCGATGCCGGCGGTGAGGACGGGGTGGGGGCTGGCCTCGATGTAGGTGGTGTGGCCCTGCTCGACGAGGTGGGTGACGGTGGGGTGGAAACGGACGGTGTTGCGGATGTTGTCGAACCAGTACCGGCTGTCCAGTTCCGTTCCGTCGATGAGCCGGCCGGTGACGGTGGAGTACATGGCCGTGGTGGTGGTTCGCGGGTCGAGCCCGGAGCCCGCCTCGATGATCTGGTCGGCGATGGCGTCGATCGCGGGGCCGTGGGAGGCGTAGTCGACGTCGATGCGGCGGGTTTTGATCTCTTGGCGTTCGCAGGTCTCGAGCAGCCTGTTGATGGCGTCCTCTGGACCGGCGACGATCGTGGTGGTCGGTGCGTTGATCGCGGCGATCGCGACGGTCTCGGGGAGCAGGTCGGCCACTTGGTCCGGGGTGGTGTGGATGGCGGCCATGGTGCCGGTCCCGGCCAGCGCGGTCAGGGCGCGGCTGCGTAACGCCACGAGCCGGGCGGCGTCCTCCAGGGTGAGAGCGCCCGCGGTGTAGGCGGCCGCGATCTCGCCCTGGGAGTGCCCGATCACCGCATCAGGTTCGACGCCCAGCGACTTCCACACGTGGGCGAGGCCGGTCATCACCGCGAACAGCGCGGGCTGAACCACATCGACCCGCGTCAACGGCACGCGGCCCGTGAGAGCGCCGGTCAGCGACCAGTCCACATGAGGAGCGAGCGCCCGCTCACACTCCTGGATGTGTTCGCGGAACACCGAACTGGTGGACAGCAGCTCGGCGCCCATCCCCGCCCACTGCGACCCCTGGCCGGGGAACACCAGGACGGTCTTGCCGCCCACCTCCCCGGGAGACGCGTGACCGGTGACCAGGCCGGGATGCGGTGCGCCCGCCGCGAGCGCCCGCAGGCCCTCGCGCAGCTCCGCCCCCTCGCCTACGATGACCGCCCGGTGGTCCAGCATCGAGCGGGTGGTGGCCAGCGCCCACGCGATCTGGCCGTGGTCCGACTCGGGATGGGCGTCCAGGTGCTCGGCCAGCCGTTCGGCCTGGGCGGCGAGCCCGGCCTCGGTCTTGGCCGACAGCAGCCACGGCACCGCCGACGGCCGGTCGGGCGGCTCGGGCCGGTCGGTCTCGGCGGGCGGCGCCTGCTCCACGATCACATGGGCGTTGGTGCCGCTGATGCCGAACGAGGAGATCCCCGCACGGCGCGGCCTCCCGGCCTCGGGCCACTCGACCGGCTCGACGAGCAAGCGCACCGAGCCGGCCGACCAGTCCACGTGCGGGGTCGGCTCATCGACGTGCAGGGTCTGGGGCAGGACGCCGTGCCGCATCGCCTGCACCATCTTGATCAGGCCGGCCATCCCCGCCGCGGCCTGCGTGTGCCCGATGTTCGACTTGACCGACCCCAGCCACAGCGGCCGGTCCCGGCGACTCCCGTACGCGGCGATCAGCGCCTGCGCCTCGATCGGGTCGCCCAGCGTCGTGCCGGTCCCGTGCGCCTCCACCGCGTCCACGTCCCCCGGCGCCAGCCCGGCAGAGGCCAGCGCCTGCTCGATCACCCGCCGCTGCGACGGCCCGTTCGGCGCCGTCAGGCCGTTGCTGGCACCGTCCTGGTTGACCGCAGAGCCGCGGATCACCGCCAGCACCGGGTGCCCGTTGCGGTGCGCGTCCGACAGGCGCTCCACCAGCACCAGGCCCGCGCCCTCGCCCCAGCCGGTGCCGTCCGCCGCCGCCGCGAACGCCTTGCACCGCCCGTCGGGCGCCAGGCCGCGCTGCCGGGAGAACTCCGTGAACAGCCCGGGGGACGACAGGACCGTGGCCCCGCCCGCCAGTGCCAGCGAGCATTCCCCGCGCCGCAGCGACTGGCACGCCAGGTGCAGCGCCACCAGCGACGACGAGCACGCCGTGTCGATTGTGAGCGCGGGCCCCTCCAGCCCGAACACGTAGGCCAGCCGGCCCGACGCCACGCTCGGCGTGACCCCGGTGGACAGATGGCCCTCGATGTCCTCGCCGGCCTCGGACAGGTGCGGGCCGTACTCCTGGTAGGTCGCGCCGACGAACACGCCGGTCCGGCTGCCCGACACCGACGCCGGCGCCATCCCGGCGCCCTCGAACGCCTCCCAGGCGGTCTCCAGCAGAAGGCGCTGCTGGGGGTCCATGGCCAGCGCCTCGCGCGGCGAGATCCCGAACAGCTCGGCGTCGAACCAGGGCGCCTCGCCGACGAACCCGCCCTCGCGCACATAGGAGGTGCCGGGCACGTCCGGATCCGGGTGGAAGATCCGCTCCAGGTCCCAGCCGCGGTCGGCGGGGAACGCGGTGACCGCGTCACGGCCCTCGGCGACCAGCCGCCACAGGCCGTCCGGGGTCGAGGCGCCACCGGGAAAACGGCATGCCATGCCCACGATCGCGACGGGTTCGCGGTCCCGGGCCTCCGCCTCGCGCAGGCGCTGCCGGGTGCTCTGGAGCTCGGCCGTGGCCCGTTTGAGATAGTCGCGGAACTTGTCGTCGTTCTCCATCGGGCACCAACCAATCTGGAGGGGGTCGCGATCCGGGGCGGCGGCGTCAGGTCTGTCCGAGCTCCCGGTCCAGGACGGCGAACAGCTCGCCGTCGGTGACCGTGTCGAGGTCGAGCGCGGAACCGGCCGGCTCCCCGGCCCGCAGCGCGTCCTGCCAGGTGCGCAGCAGCGACTCCAGCCGCGCCGTGATCGCGGCGGGGGAGCCGCCGCCGGCCGCGAGCGGCGCCAGCGCGGCCGCCAGCCGGTCGATCTCCGCCAGCGCGGTCCCGACCCCGTCGTCGCTCCCCAGGTCCAGCAGTTCGAGCAGATGGCCGGTGACCGCGCGCGGCGAGGGCCGGTCGTAGACCAGGGTCACCGGCAGCCGCAGGCCCGTCTCGGCGTTCAGCGCGTTGCGCAGCTCCACCGCCGCCAGCGAGGTGAACCCGAGCTGCTGGAACGCCCGGTCCGGCGGCACCGCGGCGGCCCGGTCGTGGCCGAGCACCCGCGCCACCTGCGCGCGCACCACCTCCAGGAGCGCCGGGCCGCGCTCCTGGACGGGCAGGCGCGCCAGCCGCCGCCGCAGCGGCGCCGCGCCCGCCCGGCGCGCAGGCACCCGGACCAGATCGCGCAGGACGGGCGGGAGCGATCCGGAGACCGCCTGCCCGCGCAGCGCCACGAAGTCGAGATGGACCGGCAGGACCTGCGGCGCGTCGATCGCCAACGCCGCGTCCAGCAGCGCGAGCCCCTCGGCCGGGACCAGCGGGCGGGTGCCCAGGCGGCGCAGCCGGCGCCGCTCGCCCTCGTCCATGCGGTCGGCCATGCCGCCGGCCTGCGTCCACGGCCCCCAGGCCAGCGACCGCGCGGGCAGCCCGAGGGCCGTGCGGTACCGGGCGAGATGGTCCAGAAAGGTGTTGGCCGCCGCGTAGTTCGCCTGGCCCGGCCCGCCCAGCGACCCGGCCGCGGAGGAGAACAGCACGAACGCCGACAGCTCCGCGTCCCGGGTCAGCTCGTGCAGGTTCCAGGCCGCGTCCACCTTGGGCCGCAGCACCGCGTCCAGCCGGTCGGGCGTCAGAGAGGCCAGCACTCCGTCGTCCAGGACGCCGGCGGCATGCACCACCCCGCTGAGCGGACGATCGTCCGGGACGTCCTCCACCGCCGCGGCGAGCGCGCCGCGGTCGGCGGCGTCGCACGCGGCCATGTCCACCCGCGCGCCGAGGGCGCCGAGCTCCGCGCGCAGCACGGCGGCCCCTGGAGCCGCCGCCCCACGCCGGCTGAGGAGCATCAGATTCCGGACGCCGTGCTGGGTCACCAGGTGCCTGGCCACCAGAGCGCCCAGGCCGCTCGTACCGCCGGTGATCAGAACCGTGCCGTCCGGGTCCCACCGCATTGCCGGCCGGTCGGTGCTTGACGCCGACGCAAGGCGGGGCACCAGGACGGCGCCGTCTCGGATGGCCAACTCAGGCTCATCGGACCGCCGCAGCGCCCCGGGCACGACCTCGAACGAGGTCACTGCCGGGTCCAGGTGCACCAGCGCGAACCGCCCCGGGTTCTCTGCCTCGGCCGCCCTCACCAGCCCCCATACCGCCGCATGGGCCGGATCCGCGGCCTCCGCCACCCCGCGTGTGACGACCGCCAACCGCGAGGCCGCGAACCGCTCGTCGGATTGCCACGCCTTCAGGACCTCCAGCACGTCGGCAGCCACCCTCCGGGCCGACGAGGGCACATCCCCCGGGAGGACGGGGCACGGGTATACGACCAGCTCCGGCACCGGCGACCCGGGACTCAACGCGTCCCCGAGCGCCCTCAGGTCCACGTATGCCGGGGCGCTTTCGTTTTCCGTCCCCAGCACGACCCAGCCGCCGGCGAGGTCCGGCGGGACATCCCCTGAGAGTGCGGGCAGTGGAGCCCAGTCGAATCGGAACAGGGACCCCCGCGTGCCCGTTCCGGTCTCCAGCCTCTCGGTCTGCACAGGGCACGGTCGCACTGACCGAGCCGACAGGATCGGCTGCCCGGTCTCGTCGGACACCAGCAGCCGCACGGCATCGGGGTCCTCGGCCGGAGTCAGCCGCACCCGCGCCGTTCCGGAGGCTGAGGCGTACAGGGCCACTCCGCTCCACGTGGAGTCGAGCACGACCGGGGCATCGGACTCGTCGGAGAGCCGGGTCACGTGCGTCGCCGCGTCAAGCAGTGCCGGGTGCACGCCGAAACGGTCGGTGTCGGTCTGGACGCCCTCCGGCAAAGCCACCTCGGCGAACAGTTCCTCCCCGCGGCGCCAGGCTGCCCGCAGTCCCTGGAACACCGGCCCGTGCCCGTAACCCCGCGCCAGCAGTCGTTCGTAGGCGTCGTCCACCTGGACCTCGGTCGCTCCGGCCGGTGGCCACACCACCTCCACCTCCTGGGGCGGCATGGGGGGCGACGGTGTGACGACGCCGACGGCGTTGCGGACCCAAGGGCGATCGTCTGCCGGGCCGTCGGAGCGGGAGTGAACGCAGACCGGCCTGGCCCCCGTCCCTTCGGCCGCGCCCACCACGACCCGCAGATCCACACCGCCCTGCTCGGGCAGGACAAGCGGAGCTTCCTGGGCCAGTTCCGCCAGGAATGCGCAGTCCACGAGGCCGCCGGCGTGCAACGCCAGGTCCACCAGAGCCGATGGCGGCACCACCGCCGTACCCAGGACATCGTGCTGCGTCAGCCAGGGATGAGCGTCCCGGGTGAGCCGGCCGGTGGCGACGACGCCACCGGAACCCGGTAGCGCCACGGCCGCGCCCAACAGCGGGTGATCGACCGAACCCAGCCCCATTGCCGCCGGGTCCTCGCCGGGCTGTCTCTCGGGGAGCCAGTAGCGGCGGTGCTCGAAGGCGTACGTGGGCAGGTCCACGCGGCGCGCCCGTTGACCCTGGAAGATCGCCTCCAGGTTCACCGGGACCCCGGACGAGTACAAGCGGCCCACGCCCGACTGCAAGGTCGCCGCCTCGGACCGTTCCCGCTGCTGCAAGGCGAGCAGCAGCGCGCTCTCGGACCTCACGCATTCCTGCGCCATGGCGGTCAGCACGCCGTCCGGTCCCACTTCGGCGAATCGCGTGACGCCCGCGTCTTCCAGGCACCTGATCCCGTCGGCGAACCGGACCGCCTGGCGGACGTGCCGGACCCAGTAGTCCGCCGAGCCGAGTTCCGCGACGGACGCGACCGCGCCGGTCAGGTTCGACACCAGGGGAATGGACGGCGCGTTGAACGTGACGCTCTCGGCCACCCGGCGGAATTCCGCCAGCATCGGCTCCATGAGGGGCGAGTGGAAAGCGTGCGAGACGGTCAGCCGGGACGTCTTGGCCCCGTCGGCCTTCAGGCGGGCGGCGATCCTCTCCACCGCGTCCTCGGCTCCCGAGATCACCACCGAGGCCGGGCCGTTGACCGCCGCGATGCTCACCTCGTTCGTCAGCAGCGGTTCGACCTGGTGCTCCGCGGCCCGGACCGCCACCATCGCACCGCCGGGCGGCAGCGCCTGCATGAGCCGTCCCCGGCTCGCCACCAGCCGTGCGGCGTCGGGCAGGGAGCACATGCCGGCCACGTACGCCGCGACCAGTTCCCCGACCGAATGGCCCGCCACGTAGTCGGGCCGGACGCCCCACGATTCCACCAGCCGGAACAGCCCCACCTCGACCGCGAACAGCGCCGCCTGGGTGAAGGAGGTCTGGTGCAGGGCCGGATCGTCATTCCAGAGCACGTCCCGCAGCGGCCGATCGAGGTAGGGCTCCAGTTCGGCGCAGACCTCGTCGAACGCCGACGCGAACGTGGCGGACGCGGCGTACATCTCGCGGCCCATGCCAGTGCGCTGGGCGCCCTGTCCGGAGAACAGGAACGCCAGCTTGCCCGGCCTCACGGGCTCCAGGACCAGATTCTGCGCGGTCTCCCCGCGCGCCGCCGCGGTCAGGCCGAGGTGCAGTTCGCGCGTGTCCGCGCCGACCACCACGGCACGGTGCTCGAGGGCGGCGCGTCCGGTTGCCGCCGAGAACGCCAGGTCGACGGGGCGCGTTTCGGGACGTGTGCCGACATGCTCGGCCAGCCGGGCGGCCTGCGCCCGCAGCGCCGGCTCGCTGCGGGCCGACAGCGGCAGCGGCACCGGCCCGGTCCAGGCCGGGACGAGCCGGGCTTTCCCGTCATCGAGGTCCTCGGGATCCGCGGTCTCCGGGACGGCCTCCTCCAGGATCACGTGGGCGTTGGTGCCACTGATCCCGAAGGAGGAGACCCCGGCCCGGCGGGGACGGCCGGTCTCCGGCCACCGGATCTCCTCGGTCAGCAGCCGCACGGCGCCCGAGTCCCAGTCCACGTGCGGGGTGGGGGAGTCGACGTGCAGCGTCTGCGGCAGCCGGCCGTGCCGCATCGCCAGCACCATCTTGATCAACCCGGCGACGCCGGCCGCGGTGGCCGTATGCCCGATGTTGGACTTGATCGAACCGAGCCAGGCGGGCCGGTCCTGCGGCCGGTCCCGGCCGTAGACGGCCAGTAGCGCCTGCGCCTCGATCGGGTCGCCCAGTGTCGTGCCGGTGCCGTGCGCCTCGACCGCGTCGATGTCGCCCGGCGACAGCCGCGCCCGCTGCAGGGCCCGGCGGATGACCCGCTGCTGGGCCGGCCCGTTCGGTGCGGTCAGCGCGCTGCTCGCACCGTCCTGGTTGATGGCGCTGCCCCGCACGGTCGCCAGGACGGAGTGACCGTTGCGGCGTGCGTCCGACAGGCGCTCCAGCAGCACCACGCCCACGCCCTCGCCCAGGCCGGTTCCATCGGCCTGCGCGGCGAACGGCTTGCAGCGGCCGTCACGGGCCAGCCCGCGCTGCCGGGAGAACTCGATGAACAGGCCCGGGGTCGGCATGACCATGACCCCGCCCGCCAGGGCGAGCGAGCACTCGTCCTGCAGCAGCGACCGGCAGGCCAAATGCAGCGCGACCAGCGAGGAGGAGCACGCCGTGTCGATGGTGACCGCCGGTCCTTCCAGCCCGAACGTGTAGGCGACGCGTCCGGAGATGACGCTTCCGGTGTTGCCGGTGAGCGAGTAGTTCTCATAGCTCGGCGGGATCTGGCGCTCGTTGGCGACATAGCCGGTGTGCGCGGCGCCGATGAAGACCCCGGTCGGGCTCTCGCGCAGCCCCCGCGGGTCGATGCCGGCCCGCTCGAAGACCTGCCAGGTGGCCTCCAGCAACTGGCGCTGCTGCGGATCCATCGCCATGGCCTCGCGCGGTGAGATGCCGAAGAGGCCGGCGTCGAATTCCATCGCGCCATCGAGGAACGCGCCGGTGCGGACGTACGACGTGCCGGGTCTGCCACCCGGCTCCGGGTCGTGGACGCGCTCCAGATCCCAGCCGCGGTCCTCCGGAAAGCCGGAGAACGCGTCCTTCTTGGCGGTGAGCAGTTCCCACAGGTCCTCGGGCGAGTGGACGCCTCCCGGATAGCGGCACGCCATCGCGACGATGGCGATGGGCTCCTGGGCCTTCGCCTCGGCGTCCTGCAGGCGCCGGCGCGTCGACTGCAGGTCCATGGTGACCCGCTTCAGGTACCGGCGGAGCTTGTCTTCCGTATTGGTCATCTGAGCCTGTCTCCGGACGAAGGCGACGGCGACACCGGTCCGATCCGAAGGATCGCGGTGGCGGTCACCTGCGGAACACGCACATGCCACGCGATGCGTGTGTCCTATGATCCGGAGCCGGCTAAAGCCGGACTAAGGCTCGACTTGTCCGTCGGAGCGCTGGACGAGGCGCACCCGGGAGGGGGACGGTTCGCCGCCGTCCACCGATCTCGTGGTGGACGGCGGCGTGCGGTGCGGCGCGGACCGCGCCAGGAGTCCTCAGGCGGTGTAGTCGCGGCGGCGGAATCCGGCGAGGCCGAGCGCGACGAGCGCCGCGGTGAGGGCGATCAGCCATAGCAGGGGCGCGGCCGACACGTCGCCGCCCGGTAGCTTCGGGATGTGGGTGAACGGGGACAGGTCGAGCGCGCGTTGGCTCATGCCCATCAGGGCGCCGAACTGTCCGAGGAAGAGGAAGATCACCAGGGCGCCCCAGCCTATGGCCGCGGTGAGGCGGGGGAGCAGGCCGAAGGCCGCGACGGTGATCGCGGCCAGTGTCCAGACGGCGGGCAGTTGGACGAGGGCGCCGCCGAGGATGCGCGGCAGTTCCCGTCCGAGGTCGCCGCTGTTCAGGCCGTGGACCAGCCCGGCGGCCAGTCCTGCGGCGGCGACGGCGGCGGTGGTGCCCCCGAGCGCGAACAGCAGGTGGCTGGCCGCCCAGCGCAGCCGGGGCACCGGGGTGGTCAGCACGTGCTCGGCCCGCAGTTTCTCCTCCTCGCTGCGCAGCCGCAGCGTGGTGAGCACCGCGTAGCCGGAGGCGATCAGAGCGACGATGCTCATGCCCGAGGCGATGAAGGTGTCGACGAGGGTCGCCTCGCCGCCCAGGCGGGTGAAGGCGTCCTTGAGGTCGGTGTTGTCGCGCAGCGCGTCGCCGACGCCTTTGGCCAGGCCGCCGAACACCGCGCCGAGGACGGCCAGTCCGGCGATCCAGGCCAGCAGCATGCCGCGGTCGAGGCGCCAGGCCAGGCCGAAGGGGCCGCTCAGCGAGGGTGCGGCGGTTTCGGGGCCGAGGCGCGCGGCGAACAGGCCGGCTCCCAGGTCGCGGCGGCCCGACAGCCGGAACGCCGCGGCGATCAGCAGCGCGATGAGGGCGGCGGCCGGCAGCAGGACCCACCACCGCTCGTCGGCGAAGGGGCGCAGCTGCTGCGCCCAGCCGACCGGAGACAGCCACGACAGCCAGGCCAGCGCATTGCCGTCGCCGCCGGCGTCGCCTGCCAGGCGCAGCAGGTAGGCCACGCCCAGCGCGCCGATCGCGACGCCGCGCGCCGCGCCCGCGCCCTCGGTGACCTGCGCGGCCACGGCGGCGACCGCGGCGAAGACGCAGCCGCAGATGGCGAACTGCATCGCCAGCGCGAAGGACGCGCCGCCCGGCTGGCCGTTGCCGGACAGCCCGGCGGCCATGATGAGGGCCAGCACCAGGTTGGCGGCGATGGTCACGGTCAGCGCGGCGGCCAGCGGGGCGTGCCGCCCGATGACCGTGGCGCCCAGCAGCTCGCGCCGGCCGTTCTCCTCCTCGGTGCGGGTGTGGCGGATCACCGTGAGGACGCTGATCAGTGCCACGACCAGCGGGACCAGGCCGAGGCGCTGGGTGACGATGCCGCCGAGGCTGTCGCTGTGCAGCGGGCCGAACAGCGCGAGGAAGGCCGGGTCGCTGCCGCTGGTGTGGGCGTACTCCTGGCGGTCGGCGGCCGTGGGGAACAGGTCCTTGGTCATGGACACGAAGTTGACCGGGGCCAGTGACAGCCACAGCACCCACAGCGGCAGCAGGATCCGGTCGCGGCGCAGGATCAGCCGGATCAGCTTGCGGGTGCCGGCGAGGGTGCCGTTCACCGCACGCTCCCCGAGCGCGCCGTGGAGGCGTCCGCGCCGCCGGCGGGGCTGTCGACGTAGTAGCGCAGGAAGAGTTCTTCCAGCGTGGGGGGCTGCGCGACCAGGTTCTGCACCCCGACCGAGATGAGCCGGCCGAGCGCCTCGTTCAGCCGGTCGGTGTCGACCTCGCAGCGGATCTCGCCGTCCGCCACGTGCACCTCGTGGGCACCGGGCAGATCGCGCGGGACCTCGCCGGTCAGCCGTGCGGTGATCGAGGTGCGGCTGAGGTGGTGCATGTCCTGGATCGAGCCGGTCTCCACCGTCCGCCCGTCGCGGATGATGGTGATCCGGTTACACAGCGCCTCGACCTCGGCGAGGATGTGGCTGGACAGCAGCACGGTGCGGCCGTTGCGGGCCTCTTCGTGGACGACCTGGCGGAAGGTCTCCTCCATCAGCGGGTCGAGTCCCGAGGTCGGCTCGTCCAGCACGAGCAGTTCCACCTCGGAGGCCAGGGCGGCGATCAGGGTGACCTTCTGCCGGTTGCCCTTGGAGTAGGTGCGGGCCTTCTTCTTGGGGTTGAGGTCGAAGCGTTCGATGAGGTCGGATTTGCGGCGCGGGTCGATCCCGCCGCGCATCCGGGCGATCAGGTCGATGGTCTCGCCGCCGGTCAGCCCCGGCCACAGGTTGACGTCGCCGGGCACGTAGGCGAGCCGCCGGTGCAGCTCGGTGGCGTCGGTCCAGGGGTCGCCGCCGAGCACGCGGATCTGGCCGGCGTCGGCGTGCAGCAGCCCCAGCAGGATGCGGATCGTGGTGGTCTTCCCGGCCCCGTTGGGGCCCAGGAAACCGTGGACCTCGCCGGGTTCCACGGTGAGGTCGAGCTGGTCCAGCGCGCGGGTCTGGCCGAAGGACTTCTCGACGCCGGACATCGAGATCACGGGAGTCATGCCTGGGATGCTATTCTAGTTTTAGAAGTTCGTAAACCTTCAGAAGCTTGTGAAGTCGTTCGTGCTGACGAGAGGGGATGAGGCAGCGTGGAGGAGACGTCGGCGGGCCGCGATGAGGGCTCGGTGCGCAATTTCGTGGAGCATCTGGCGGCGGCGCTGGCCGACTTCGGCTTCCCGCCGATGTCGGCGCGGGTGCTCGTCACGATGATGACCAGCGACACCGAGACGCTGTCGGCCGCGGACTTCGGTGAACGGCTCGGTGTGAGCCCGGGCGCCGTGTCCACGGCCGTGCGCCACCTGATGCACATCGGGATCCTCGTACGCGAGCCGATGGCCGGGTCGCGGAGCCATCGCTACCGGCTGACCGAGGACACCTGGTACGAGGGCAGCGTGTCCAAGGCCGTGTACTTCAAGATGATCGCGGACCTGGCCGACGAGGGCGTCGGCGTGCTGGGCGGCGCGGAGACCTCGCCTGGGGCCCGGATGGCGGAGATGCGCGACTTCTTCAGGTTCTTCCAGAACGAGTTGACCGAGATCTACAAGCGCTGGAGGGACGTCAAGGCGGGGCTCGCAGAGGGGCCCTCGCCGTCCCTGGGTACGTGAGGGCGCCCCTGCGCATGTAAGGGCCGCTCAGACGGCGCACGCCGCAGCGCGGCGGGCGCGGGCGGAGAACGCGCGCCGGCGCGGAGTCCGCAATCAAGGACTCTAGGGAGACTTTAGACGGGGTTCCCATCATGGCGGGGTGGGGCCGTGCACGATGCTTCACCGGCCGCCGTGCCGGGCACGTCGCGCAGGCTCCACTCCACCCGGTCCGATGACCGCGCGACGGCGTGGACCGCGCCCACGACGGCGGGGCACCCCCGCGAGGCGGCCGACACTCGCGGGCGGCCGCGCAAGGAGGCACCGTGCCTGACGAGACGGTCCGCAAGAAGCTCGCGCTCGACTACTGCAGGTTCATGAACGCCGGCGACGTCGACGCGGTTCTCGCGCTCTTCGTCGACGACGTCCGGTTCGAGGATCCGGTCGGCGCGGACCCGATCCTCGGCCGGCGGGCGCTGCGGGCGCATCTCGCCCAGGCGATCGAGCATGAGGTGCGGGAGACCGCCGGCGATCCCGTGGCGGCCCTCGACGACGAGCACGTGGTGATGCCGATCACCGTCTCGCTGCGCCCGCCGGGTGCCGAGCCGGGGCAGCGGCTGCGAATCAATCTCGTGGCCATGATGAGCGTGGGCCCGGACGAGTTGATCCGCCAGGTGCGGGTCTTCTGGGGGAGGACGGACGCGACGCTGGTCCCCGGCGGCTGATCCCGCCCACGCCGCCGGACCGGCCCTGCCTTGAAGGAGCAACGCGCATGACGCAGCAGAAGGACGTCCCCTTAACTCCGCCCAAGCCGGAGAGCGGCCGGGCCGCGCTCCTGGAATGGCTCCGCTGGATGCGCGACCAACATCCGGTGGCCCTCGACGAGGCCACGGGCATGTGGCAGCTGTTCCGCCACGACGACATCCATCGCAGCCATACCGACCTGATCGACTTCTCCGCCGAGCTGGGGAGGGTGCTCCCGCTCGGCGAGCTGAGCCGCGGTGTGCTGGCAGTCATGGACCCGCCCCGTCACGGCCAGGTCCGCGCGCTGGTCGGCCAGGCGTTCACCCCGCGTACCGTGGCCCGGCTGGAGCCGCAGGTGGAAGAGCTCACCGGGCGGTTGCTCGACGAGGCGGCCGGCCAAGACGAGTTCGAGCTGATGCGCGAGCTGGCCTACCCGCTTCCGATCAGCATCATCGCCGAGCTGCTCGGCGTCCCGCGGCAGGACCGGGAGATGTTCCGCGGCTGGGCCGACACTCGCCTGTCGGGGGACCACGAAGCGGAGGCGGTCTTCGACGACGACACGATCCGGGCCTCCGTGGACGAGATGCACGCGTACCTGCTGGAGCATGTCCGGGCCCGGCGGCGGCGCCCCAGCGACGATCTGATCAGCAGGCTCGCCCTCGCCGAGGTCAGCGGAGACCGCCTCGACGACCAGGAGATCGTGCACTTCACCGGGCTGTTGCTGATGGCCGGCTACACCACGGTGGCGGCGATGCTGGGCAACGCGGTGCTGCTGCTGCACGACAACCCGGGCGCGGCGGACGCGCTGCGCGCGGATCCGAGCCTGATCCCGGGCGCCGTCGAAGAGGTCGTCCGGTACTACCCGCCGCTCCCGCAGAGCCTCAAGCTCCTGAAGAACGACGTCGAGCTGCACGGCAGGACGATGCCCGCGGGCAGCCTGGTCACGACATGGACGCTGTCGGCCAACCACGACGAGCGGCACATCGATGACCCCGGCACCTTCGACATCCGGCGCGAGCCGAACCCGCACGTGGGGTTCGGGCACGGCATCCACTTCTGCCTGGGGGCCTCGCTCGCCCGGCTCGAGGGACGGATCGCGCTGGAGGCCCTGCTGACCCGCGTGCCAGGGCCGAAGGTGCTGCGTGAGCCCGAGATGTATCCCAATCCACGAATTCTCGCGCCGCGGGAGGTGTGGGTGGCGACGGGCGGGTGATCGCCGCCCCGGGGCGCCCGCACCAGCGGGCGCCCCGGGTGCCGTCACCAGGCGACGGGCAGCTCGCGCACACCGTAGACCCGCATGTCGTCGCGCATCGGGATCTCCTCGACGGGCGCGGCGAGGCGCAGCCCGGGAAACCGGTCCAGCAGCATCGACAGCCCGATCCGCAGCTGCCTGCGCGCCAGCTGCTGGCCCAGACACTGGTGGATGCCGTGCCCGAACGCCATCTGGGCGGTCGCGGAACGGCGCGTCACGTCCAGGGTGTCGGGGTCCTCGAAGCGCCCCGGGTCCCGGTTGGCCGCGGGCAGCGAGATCGTGACCGGATCGCCGGCCCTGATCAGCCGCCCCTCCAGCTCGACGTCCTCCAGCGCGGCGCGGATGACCCCGTACTGCAGGACGCTCAGGTAGCGCAGCAGCTCTTCGACGGCGGTGTCGATCAATGAGGGGTCGGTGCGCAGCGTGGCCAGCTGGGCGGGATGGCGCAGCAGCGCGTAGGCGCCGAGGGAGAGCATGTTCGCGGGCGGCTCGTAACCGGCGGACAGCAGCAGCAGGCCGACCCCGATCAGCTCGGCGTCGCTCAGCTCGTCCGCGGCGATGAGCCCGCTCAGGATGTCGTCGGCCGGATCGGCGCGCTTGCGATCCTTGAGCCGATCCATGAAGGAGTAATACTCCTGGTAGGCGGCCACCAGTTCCTCGGGTTTGGACGTGAAGCTCGTCATCGTCTCGGTGTTCTGCTGAAATTGCTCCCGCTCGCTGTAGGGGACCCCGAGCATCTCGCAGATCATCAGTGACGGAATCGGCTTCGCGAAGGCTTCGACCAGATCTACCGGTGGCCCGTGCTCGGCCATTTCGTCGAGCAGCCCAGAGGTGATCTCCTCGATCTTCGAGCTGAGTGCGCGCATCCGCGACATCGTGAACTGGGCGATCAGCGGCCGGCGCAGCCGGGTGTGATCAGGCGGGTCCATGGCGATGAACCAGCCCGGTGCCGCCGGCTGGCCCTTCAGCTCCGTCTCCGCTGAGCGGACCGGGAATTGGCGCAGCTCGTTCCGGACACTGAAGCGGCGGTCGGCCAATACCGTCCGCGCGGCCGCGTAGCTGGTCACCAGCCAGCCTGCGGTGCCACCCGGATAGGTGATCTCACTGACCGGGGACTCGTCGCGCAGCAGCCGCAGCCCGTCCGGGGGCGAGAGTAAATCGCTGCGGTGAGTCGGATGCGGGGGCGGTGCGGTCGTTGCGTCGGCCATCTGCCTCTCCTTCTGCGTGGGTGACGGAATTATTGTCCGGTCCCGTTGCGCGCGATGTCCATAAGCAGAGGATGGGCGACCCCGCCCGAAGGTTGCTTTTCCTGGCCCGCGAAAGCGCGGCTTAAGCCGTGCGTTAGCCGCGTTTTAGAGAATCCCGCAGGATGTGAGGGCGGGCGATCCCGGCCGTGGACGGCCGGGCCGAAGGAGGACGATCATGGGCATGACCTCACTGCGGCCTGGCCTGGCCGTATCCTTGGCCGCCGCGCTCGGGGAGGACCCCGGCGGCGTCTTCGCCGCGATCAGCGCGGGGCCCGGTGTGCCGCCGGACGACGAATGCATCCGCTACGAGGAACTCGCTTACAGCGTCAGCGAGCGGAGTTATCGGGAGTCGGAACCAGCGGTCGGTGACGTGGCGACGGCGGGTGGCGAGTTCTTCGATCCCGAGGGCAACAAGATCGCCAGGGACAGCGGCCGCATGCAGATCGTGCACCATGACCCCGAGACCGAGCACTGGGTCGCCTTCACTCGCGTCTCCTACGAATTCGAGGACGGCGGCACAGCGCGCTCGATGGGGTTCGTGGACCTCAACGATCAGTTGACGGGAAGCCGGGTCGTGATCTACATCGTCGGAACGGGCGGGCGCTATCTCGGCAAGGTGGGAACCCTGTCGTGGGTCATCGAATCAACGATGAACGCCAAAGCCAGGATGGTCCTGTGTGCGCGACCGCTGGAAAAGTGCTGCGACACGGGATTCAGTTCCATTTCCTTCGGGTGACTCCGGTTCTCGGGATGTCGCAGATCTAGGGAGGACGGCCTCGCATGGCGGACGACGAGACCCTGCTCGGCTATCTCAAACGCGTCGCCGCTGAACTGCACGATGCCCGGCAGCGGCTCCGCGAGGTGACCGAGCGGGAACGTGAGCCCGTGGCCATCGTCGGGATGGCCTGCCGTTTCCCCGGTGACGCGTTCTCACCGGAAGCGCTCTGGCATCTGGTCGACTCGGGGACCGACGCGGTCTCCGGATTCCCGGTGAACCGGGGCTGGGATCTGGAGGGTCTCTACGATCCGGACCCGGAAAAGACGGGGAAGTCCTATCTGCGGGAAAGCGGCTTCCTGCACGACGCCGACCTGTTCGACGCCGGGTTGTTCGGGATCTCCCCGCGCGAAGCGCTGGCGATGGATCCGCAGCAGCGCCTCATGATGGAGGTGGCCTGGGAGGCGCTGGAGCGCGCGGGGCTCGATCCGAAGGGGCTGAGGGGCAGCCGCACGGGGGTCTTCACCGGCGCCGGCAACCTCGGCTACCTCGTTGGGATGCAGCAAGTCCGCAAGGAGGTCGAAGGCTTCTCACTGGTCGGCAACGCCGCCAGCGTGATCTCGGGGCGGATCGCCTACACCTTCGGGCTCGAAGGACCGGCGGTGACGGTGGACACGGCCTGCTCGTCGTCGCTGGTGGCCATGCATCTGGCCGGCCAGGCCCTGCGGCGGGGGGAGTGCGAGGTCGCGCTGGCGGGCGGGGTCGCGGTCATGCCCAACCCCAGCGAGTTCGTCGAGTTCAGCCGCCAGCGCGTTCTGGCGCCCGACGGGCGCTGCAAGGCGTTCTCCGCCGCCGCCGACGGCACGGCCTTCGGGGAGGGGGCCGGAATGCTGGTGCTGAAACGGCTGTCGGACGCCGTGCGCGACGGCTCGCGGATCCTGGCGGTGGTGCGCGGGAGCGCCACCAACCAGGACGGCGCCAGCAATGGGCTGACCGCGCCGAACGGGCCGTCCCAGCAGCGGGTGATCCGCGCGGCGCTGGCCGACGGGCGCCTCACGGCCGATCAGGTCGACGCGGTGGAGGCGCACGGTACCGGCACCACCCTGGGCGATCCCATCGAAGCGCAGGCGCTGCTGGCGACCTATGGGCGGCAGCGGCCCGACGGCAGGCCGCTGTGGCTCGGCTCGGTCAAGTCGAATATCAGCCATACGCAGGCTGCGGCGGGCATGGCGAGCGTTATCAAGATGGTCATGGCGTTGCGGAACGAGTTGCTGCCGGCGACGCTGCACGTGGACGCCCCCACGCCCGAGGTGGACTGGTCGTCCGGCGCGGTGTCGCTGCTGACCGAGCCGGTGAGCTGGCCGCGGCACGGCGGACCCCGGCGGGCCGGGGTGTCCTCGTTCGGGATCAGCGGCACCAACGCGCACGTGATCCTGGAGGAGGCGCCGCCGGACCAGCACGCCGGCGTGACCGGCGACGCGGGCGGCCGGGAGTCGGTCGCGCTGGTCACCGCACCGCCGGCGCCGGTCGTGCCCTGGCTGCTGTCCGGGCGCGGTGAGCGGGCCCTGCGGAGCCAGGCCGCGCGGCTGCGTTCCCACCTGGCCGTCCACCCCGAGCCGTCGATGCCGGACGTCGGGCGGTCGCTGGCCGCCACCAGGGCGACCCTCGACCACCGTGCGGTGGTGATCGCGGCAGACCGGACCGAGGCCTCGGCGGCCCTTGAAGCGCTGAGCGAGGGGGCTGAGAACGGCGCCCTCGTCGAGGGCATGGCCGACATCAACGGCAAGGTCGTCTTCGTCTTCCCCGGGCAGGGCTCGCAGTGGCCGCGGATGGCGGTGGAACTCCTCGCAGAGGCACCGGTGTTCGCCGAGCGGATGAGCGAGTGCGAACGTGCTCTCTCCTCGCACGTGGACTGGTCGTTGACCGCTGTGCTGCGAGCGGAGCCAGGCGCGCCTTCCCTGGACCGCATCGACGTGGTCCAGCCCGCCCTGTTCGCCGTCATGGTGTCCCTGGCGGCCCTGTGGCGCTCGTACGGGGTGGAGCCGAGCGCGGTCGTCGGGCACTCGCAGGGCGAGGTGGCGGCCGCCCACGTGGCCGGGGCCCTGTCTCTGGACGACGCGGTGCGGGTGGTCGTCTCCCGCAGCCGGCTCTTTGCCGAAATGCTGACCGGCAAAGGGGCCGTCGCCTCAGTGGGGGCGGCCGAGGCACACGTGCTGGAACGGCTGGCCGGCTGGAACGGCCGCCTTGCCGTCGGCGGAGTCAACGGGCCCGCCTCCGTGATCGTCACCGGCGAGCTGGCCGCCCTGCGCGAGTTCGTCGCCGCGTGCACGGCCGACGGGATCCGCGCGAAGATCGTCCCGGCGACGGTGGCGTCGCACTCCCAGCAGGTGGACGCGCTGCGCGAACGGCTGCTCGAACTGCTGGCGCCGGTGACGCCCCGGACCGGCGAGATCGCGTTCTACTCCACCGTGACGGGCGGCCTGCTGGAGACCGGCGGGCTCGACGCGGAGTACTGGTACCGCAACGTCCGCAACCAGGTGGACTTCACCGGCGCCGTCCGGGCGCTGCTCGCGGACGGGCACCGCTTCTTCATAGAGGCGAGCCCGCACCCCGTGTTGGCGGCGGGCCTGCAGGAGACCGCAGAGGAAGCCGAGGCGGACTGCGCGGCCATCGGGACGTTGTCGCGTGACCAGGGCAATTTGCGCCGCTTCCTGACCTCGCTGGCCGAGGTCCATGTCCGTGGTGCTGGGGTGGACTGGAGCGGTGCGTTCGCCGGAGCCGGTGCCGGGTGGGTGGAACTGCCCACCTACCCATTCCAGCGCCGCCGCTACTGGGCGGATTCGGTGGGAACCGCGACCGCCGACGTGACCGCGACGGGCATCGGCGCGGCGGGGCACCCCCTGCTCGGGGCCTCGCTGGGGCTGGCGCAGGGCGGCACGATTCTCACTGGCAGGCTGTCGCTGGCGTCGCATCCCTGGCTCGCCGACCACATGGCGCTGGGGGCCGCGCTCGTCCCCGGGGCCGCGTTCGCCGAGCTGGCGATCCGAGCCGGCGACGAAGTGGGCTGCGACCGGATCGAAGAGCTGACCCTGCGGCAGCCGCTCGTCCTCCCGGAGAAGGGCGCGGTGGTCCTGCAGGTCGTGGTGGCGGCCGCCGACGAGGACGGGCGGCGGACGGTGAGCGTGTACTCCCGTCCGGACAGCGCCGCTGCCCCGGACCTGCCGTGGACGCGGCACGCAGAAGGCGTCCTGACCATCGCCGGAGCGGGCCAGGACCGCAGGGCGGAGGGCCTGCGCGCGTGGCCGCCACCGGGCGCACAGCCCGTGGACCTGACAGGCTTCTACGACGATCTCGCGGAGCGCGGCTACCAGTACGGGCCGGCCTTCCAAGGCCTGCGTGCGGTGTGGCGGCGCGGGGACGAGATTTTCGGCGAGGTGAGCCTGCCCGAGCGGCAGGCCGAGGACACCGGGAACTTCGGCGTGCATCCCGCGCTGCTGGACGCCGCGCTGCACGCTGCACTCGCGGTCGGCGGTCCCGCGGAGGACGGTCGGGTGCGGCTGCCGTTCGAGTGGAGCGGGGTGGAACTCCACGCGATCGGCGCCACCACCGCGCGGGTGCGGATCTCCCCGGCGGGAGACGCCGCCATATCGCTGACCATGGCCGACGCGGACGGGGAGCCCGTGGGCGCCGTCGAGTCGCTGGCGCTGCGCCCGGTCTCCACCGACCAGCTGGAACAGACGGACGGCGGGCACCAGGACTCCGCACTCCACCAGGTGGAATGGACTCTGCTACCGCATAGCGATGACCCCGTCGCGCCGGGGGACTGGGCCGTCGTCGGCGCGGATGCGCTAGGCCTGCTACCCGCGCTTGAGGCGGGCGAGGCGAGAGTCCGCCGGTACCCGGACCTGACCGCGCTCGCCGAGGCGGCCGACTCCGTTCCTGACGCGGTTCTGGTCTCCTACGGTGCCGAAGCCCTGGACTCTGTCGCTATCGGCGTCCGGGCCCGCGAGGCGGCGTGCGGGGCGCTGAAGCTGGTCCAGGACTGGCTGGCCGACGAGCGCTTTGAGGCGGCCACCCTGCTGCTCGTGACCCGCGGCGCCGTCGCGGCGGGAGAACACGACGGCGTCGCCGATCTGGTGCACGCGCCCGTCTGGGGCCTGCTCCGCTCTGCGCAGGCGGAGAACCCGGGCCGGTTCGTGATCGTGGACATCGACGGTTCCGACGACCCGGCGCGCTCGTTGACGACGGTCCTCTCATCCGGGGTTGAGCAGGCCGCCGTGCGGCACGGGACGGTGCTGGCGCCCCACCTGACGCGGATCACCGGTGCGGCATCGGATCCGCGGCCCGGCGGCGAGGACGGACTCTGGAACCCCTCGGGCACGGCCCTGATCACGGGCGGGACGGGGACCCTGGGAACGCTGCTGGCCCGACATCTGGTCACCGCGCACGGCGTCCGCCATCTGGTGCTGGCCAGCCGGTCCGGGCCTCAGGCGCAGGGCGCGGCCGAGCTGCAGGCCGAACTGGCCGCCCGGGGGGCGCAGGTGAGCCTGGTCGCCTGTGATGCCGCGGACCGGTCCGCGCTGGCCGAGGTGTTGGACGGGATCCCGGCCGAGCATCCGCTGACGTGGGTGGTGCACGCCGCGGGAGCCCTGGACGACGGTGTGATCGGCGCGCTGACCCCCGAGCGGCTGGACCGGGTGATGCGCCCCAAGGTGGACGCCGCGGTCAACCTCCACGAACTGACCAGCGGACTCGACCTGTCGGCCTTCGCGCTGTTCTCGTCGGCCGCCGGGGTTCTCGGCAACCCGGGCCAGGGGAACTACGCCGCGGCGAACGCGTTCCTCGACGGCCTCGCGGCATTCCGCCGGGTTGCGGGGATGCCCGGGCTCTCTCTCGCTTGGGGGCTATGGGACGAGGCCGGCGGGATGACCGCCGAGGTCGATCGTGACGATCGATCCCGGGCGCGCCGGTCGGGCGTCGTGCCGCTCGAATCGTCTGCGGGCCTGGAACTCTTCGACTCGGCCTGCGGCATGGCCGAAAGCCTGGTCCTGCCGATGCGGCTGGACACCGCGGCCCTGCACGCTCGCGCCGGCGCGGGCGTCCTGCCGGAGATGCTCCGCGGGCTGGTCCGCGTGCCGTCGCGGCGCACCGCAATCGGGGAGCGACCAGGCGATGGGTCCGCGCTGGTACGGCGTCTGGTCGGCCTGCCGCCGGCCGATCAAGGTCGCGAACTGCTGAGCCTGGTACGCGGCCAGGTGGCGGCGGTTCTGGGACACGGGGATCCGGAAGCCGTGGACGCCGACCGGGCGTTCCGCGAACTCGGGTTCGACTCGCTCACGGCCGTGGAACTGCGCAACCGGCTGCGGGCCGCGACCGGGCTGCGCCTGCCGGCCACGCTGGTCTATGACCATCCGGCTCCGAGCGCGGTGGCCCGCCTGCTGCGCACCGAACTGCTGGGTGAGTCGACCGGAACCGTGGGTGGGGGAACGGGGCCGGCCGCGGCAGAAGAGCCCATCGCGATCGTCGGGATGGGCTGCCGCTTCCCCGGAGGCGTCGGCTCCCCCGAGGGCCTCTGGCGCCTGGTCGCCGACGGTACGGACGTCATCTCCGGCTTCCCCGAGGACCGTGGCTGGGATGTGGAACGGCTCTACCATCCCGATCCCGATCACCTCGGCACGTCGTACGCGCGAGAGGGAGGGTTCCTGTACGACGCCGGGGAGTTCGACGCCGGGTTCTTCGGGATCTCGCCGCGTGAGGCGGCGACCATGGACCCGCAGCAGCGCCTCCTGCTGGAGGTCGCCTGGGAGGCCATCGAACGTGCCGGCATCGATCCGGTGTCGCTGCGCGGGAGCGCCACGGGCGTGTTCGCCGGCGCCATCCATCAGGACTATGCCGCGGACGCGCGGCCGCGGGACATCGAGGGCTACCTGCTGAGCGGCACCACGGGCAGCGTCATGTCCGGCCGTGTCGCCTACGCCCTCGGCCTTGAGGGACCCGCCGTCACCATCGACACGGCCTGCTCGTCGTCCCTGGTCGCCCTGCACCTGGCGGGTCACGCGCTGCGGCAGGGGGAGTGCTCGCTGGCGCTCGTCGGCGGTGCGACGGTGATGTCCACCCCGGACACCTTCGTGGAGTTCTCCCGTCAGCGGGGCCTGTCTCCCGATGGCAGGTGTAAGGCCTTCGCGTCGGCGGCCGACGGTACGGGCTGGTCCGAGGGCGTCGGCGTCCTCCTGGTGGAACGGCTGTCCGACGCCGTACGCAACGGGCGCCGCGTGCTGGCAGTGGTGCGCGGCTCGGCGGTGAACCAGGACGGTGCCAGCAACGGTCTCACGGCGCCGAACGGCCCCTCCCAGCAGCGGGTGATCCGTGCGGCCCTGGCGAACGCCCGGCTCTCGCCGGCCGAGGTCGACGCAGTGGAGGCGCACGGAACCGGCACCCGGCTCGGCGACCCCATCGAGGCGCAGGCCCTTTTGGCGGCCTATGGGGAGGCCCGGCCCGCCGACCGGCCGCTGTGGCTGGGGTCGGTCAAGTCGAACATCGGGCATACCCAGGCCGCTGCGGGGATGGCGGGTCTGATCAAGATGGTCGAGGCGATGCGGCATGGGATCCTGCCGCGGACGCTGCACGTCGATGAGCCGACCCCGCACGTCGACTGGTCGGCGGGGGCAGTCGAACTGCTCACCGAGCAGGTGACGTGGCCGGATACCGGGCGTCCGCGACGCGCGGGGATCTCCTCCTTCGGCGCGAGCGGCACCAACGCGCATGTGATCATGGAGCAGCCTCCTGCAGCCGTGGAACCCGAGGCGGAATCCGCGCCTTCGCCGCACCCGTCCAGCACTGATCTGGAGGTGCCGGCCAGGGAGACCTCCAGGCCAGAGGTGCTGCCGTGGTTGCTGTCGGCGAAGACCGAGGCGGGGTTGGCCGCGCAGGCGCAGCGGCTTGTCGAGCATCTGGACACCCACCCCGGCCTGGATACCGGTGAGGTGGCGTGGGCGCTGGCCACCACCCGCTCGGTCCTGGACCACCGCGCCGTCATCATCGGCGACGAGACGGTCTTGCGCGAGGGGCTGCGGGCGCTTGCGGCCGGTGAGCCGCATCCCGCAGTCGTCACCGGCCGCGCCCAGCCGGGCGGGCACGGCAGGACGGTGTTCGTCTTCCCCGGCCAGGGTTCACAGTGGGCCGGGATGGGCGCCGAACTCCTGGCCACCAGCCCGGTCTTCCGGGACCACATCCTCGCCTGCGACCAGGCATTGTCGCAGCACGTGGACTGGTCGCTGACCGACGTCCTCACCGGAGCCGATGGAGCCGCCTCCCTTGACCGGGTCGACGTCGTGCAGCCCGCACTGTTCGCCGTGATGACCGGCCTGGCGCACCTGTGGAAGTCGCTCGGTGTCGAACCCGACGCCGTGATCGGCCACTCCCAGGGCGAGATCGCCGCCGCCTACACCGCCGGCGCACTCACCCTCAACGATGCTGCTCAGCTCGTGGCGTTACGCAGCCGAGCCCTGACCGCGCTGGCCGGCACCGGCACCATGGCCGCCATCCACACCGCCCCCGACCAGCTCACCGAACTCCTCCCCGACGACATCGCAATCGGCGCGATCAACGGGCCCGCCACCACCATCGTCGCCGGCCCCGAGGACGCCATCACCACCCTGCTCGACCACTGCGAGCAGCACCAGATCAAGACCCGCCGCATCGACGTCGACTACGCCTCCCACAGCCCCGCCATCGAAGCGATCGCCGACCAGATCACCACAGCTGCGAACGGCATCCAGCCCCAAGCCACGATCGCCACCATCTACTCCACTGTCACCGGCCAACCCATCGAGGGCACCGAACTGGACGGCCGGTACTGGTACGACAACATCCGCAACACCGTCCACTTCCACCCCACCATCACCCACCTCGCCGACCACGGCCACACCACCTACATCGAGGTGAGCCCCCACCCCGCCCTCACCGCACCCATCCAACACACCTTCGACGCCCTCGACACCCCTGCCATTGCGGTAGGCACGCTCCACCGCGACAACGGCGGCTGGACACAACTCCTGACCAACCTCGCCCATCTGCACACCCACGGCCTCGCCACCGACTGGACCCGAATCCTCAACACCCTGAACAACCCCCGGCCCACAACACCACCCGCCCTGCCCACCTACGCCTTCCAACGCCGGCGCTACTGGCTCGACGGCGGCGGAACGGCTCGGGGTGACGCGGAGGGCCTCGGATTGGAAAGGACCGACCACCCGTTCCTGGGAGCGTCCCTCGCCCTGGCCGACGGGGAGGAAATGGTGCTCACAGGACGCCTGTCGCTGGGGTCCCAGCCGTGGCTGGCCGACCACCGGGCGATGGACGCGCCGCTGGTACCGGCCGCGGCATTCGCCGAGATGGCGTTGCGGGCGGGCCGCGAGCTGGGCTGCGACCGGCTGGCGGAGATCACCCTGCGGGAGCCGCTCGTCCTCGAGGAGCAGGCCGCGGTCGCGGTGCAGGTCCGGGTCGGTGCTCCCGGCGAGGAGGGAGCGCGGACGGTCGGTGTCTTCGCACGGATGCTCGGCGGCTCCTCGGACGTACCGTGGACGCGTCATGCCGAGGGACTGCTGTCGCCGGACGCCGCGGCGGACGAGCCCGCCACCCGGCGCGAGTGGCCGCCCGCAGACGCGAACCCGGTCGACCTGGTCGGCTTCTACGACGGCCTGGCCGAGCGCGGCTACGGCTACGGGCCGACGTTCCAAGGCGTGGAGCGGGCATGGCGGAGCGGCGCGGACCTGTACGCCGAGGTGGGCCTGGCCGAAGAACAGGCGGAGCATTCGGACGCCTTCGAGATCCACCCGGCACTGCTGGACGCCGCTCTGCAGGTCGCCCTGCTGGACTCCACCAACGAAGGAACCGACCGGCTCCGCCTGCCCTTCGCATGGTCGGGCTTCCGGGTGTTCCACCGGGGGGCGCGGTCGCTGCGCGTGCACGTGACACGGGTCGGTGACGATGCCATATCGCTGACGATGACCGATATCGCGGGGCGCCTTGTGGCCTCGGCCGACTCCATCGTGGTCCGGCCGATCGCGGCGCGGAGCCTCGCGGGGCGGATGGCGCGCCGGGACGACCGGCTGCTCAGGGTCGGCTGGCTTCCGCTCGGCGTGACCGGCTTCCGGGCGTCGGGAGAGTGGGCTCTGGTCGGCGACGATCCGGTGGGCCTGAGTGACGCGTTCCAGATCTCTGAGGTGAGGATGCGGGCGCACTCCGATCTGGCCGCTCTGGCGCGTCGATCGGATGCCGGGATCGCCCCGATGGTGCTGGCGTGCTGCCCGCCCCCGGCCGGGACCGTGGACGACCCGGCGGCCGAGGCTCACCGGGCGGCCGTCGAGGCGTTGCGGCTGGTCCAGGACTGGCTGGCCGAGCCACGCTTCGAGGATGCTCGGCTCGTGGTGGTCACGTGCGGCGCGGTGGCGGCCGGAGCCGACGACGACGTGGCCGGGGTGGCGCACGCACCGGTCTGGGGGCTGCTCCGCTCGGCGCAGTCGGAGCATCCGGGCCGCTTCCTGCTCGCCGATGTCGACGGGGAGGCGGACTCCCTTCGGGCGCTTCCGGCCGCGATCGCCACCGCCGCCGGTGAAGGCGAGGAGCAGATCGCGCTGCGCCGCGGCCGGACGAGGATCCCGAGGCTGGTGCGCGGATCCACCGGGCAGCCCGGGGACGGCGTGCTGGCACTACCGGAGGGAACCGACGCCTGGACGTTGGCGCCGGGTGACGGCGGGACGCTGGAGAGCATGGCGCTGGCGCCGGCCCCGGAGGCGCTCCGGCCGCTGGAGGCCGGCGAGGTCCGGGTCTCCATCCGGGCGGCGGGCCTCAACTTCCGTGACGTGTTGATCGCCCTCGGCGCGCACGAGGACGGAGGCGTGATCGGGAGCGAGGCCGCGGGTGTGATCACCGAGGTCGGTCCAGGGGTGCGCGGCCTCGCAGCGGGCGACCGGGTGATGGGCCTCTTCGCCGGCACCTTCGGCCCGGTCGCGGTGGCAGATCACCGCGTTGTGGAGCCGATGCCGTCCGGTTGGTCATTCGAGCAGGCCGCCGCGGTTCCGGCGGTGTTCCTGACCGCTTACTACGGGCTGGCCGACATAGCAGGGCTGGAGTCCGGCCAGTCCGTCCTGGTGCACGCGGCCGCCGGCGGTGTCGGTATGGCGGCCACGCAGCTGGCGCGGCACTGGGGCGCCCGCGTGTACGGCACGGCGAGCCCGCACAAGTGGGACGCGCTGCGCGCGGCGGGAATCGACGGCGCGTGCATCGCCTCGTCCCGCGACACCGCGTTCGAGCAGCGGTTCATGGACGAGACACAAGGCCAGGGCGTTGATGTCGTCCTCAACTCCCTCGTGCACGAGTTCGTCGACGCCTCGCTCCGGCTGATGCCGAGGGGCGGGCGCTTCATCGAGATGGGGAAGCTCGACATCCGCGACGCCGAGGAGGTCGCCACCGCACGCCCGGGAGTCGCCTACCAGGCGTTCTCCCTGGCGAACGTCCCGGCGGCGCGGATCGGCGAGATGCTGGCCGAGCTCCGCGAGCTGTTCGAACGCGGGATCCTGAGCCCGTTGCCGGTGCGCGCCTGGGACGTGCGCCGGGCGCCGGAGGCGTTCCGGTTCATGAGCCGGGCGCGGCACGTCGGGAAGATCGTCCTCACCGTTCCCGCGCCGCCCGATCCGGACGGCACCGTGCTGGTCACCGGAGGCACAGGGACACTCGGCGCCCTGGTGGCACGGCACCTGGTGGCCGAGCACGGGGTGCGGCATCTCCTCCTGACCAGCCGGCGCGGACCCGGCAGCCCCGGCGCGACCGAACTGCGCGCCGAGCTGGCCGCCGCAGGGGCAGAGATCGAGATCGCCGCATGCGACGTCGCCGACCGGGAGCGGCTGACCCAAGTGCTCGCGGGCATACCGGAGGACCATCCGCTGACCGCGGTGGTCCATACCGCCGGGACAGTGGACGACGCCGTCGTCGGCTCCCTGACGCCGGACCGGCTGGAACAGGTGCTGCGGCCCAAGGTGGACGGCGTGATGAACCTCCACGAGCTGACCCGCGACCGGGACCTGTCGGCGTTCGTGCTGTTCTCGTCGAGCGCGGGCGTGCTCGGGGCACCGGGCCAGGCCAACTATGCCGCGGCCAACACCTTCGAGGACGCGTTCGCCGCCTGGCGCAGAGCCCGCGGACTGCCGGCCACGTCGGTGGCCTGGGGGCTGTGGGAGGACACCAGTGAGCTGACCCAGGGCCTCGACCGCAAGGATCTGTCCCGACTCGGCCGCTCGGGAATCCTTCCCCTGCCGACCCGGGAGGGGCTGGCCTTGTTCGACGCCGCCCTGGACGCCGGTGAAGCGCTGCTGGTCGCGGTCCGGCCGGCGATGCGAACGTTGCGCGAGCAGCCCAGGGCGACACTGCCCAGACTGCTCCACGCGCTGGTCAGGCCCACCGGCGATACACCCCGCCGGCCCGGCGCCGTCTCTCCCGCACGGCGCCTCGCCCGTCTCACCACGGAGGACCGGTTCGACCTGCTGCTCCAGACGGTCCGGGACCACGCCGCCACGGTGCTGGGCCACGCGACGCCGGAGAGCATCGACGCGGAACGCGGGTTCATGGACCTCGGTTTCGATTCGCTCACAGCCGTCGAACTACGCAACAGGCTCAGCACGGCCACCGAGACGCGCCTGCCGTCCACGGTCGTGTTCGACCACCCCAACGCGACCGCGCTCGCCCGGTATCTGGCCACTCGGCTGTCCCCCGAGGAGGCCGAGCACGGCGCGACGGTACTCGGCACGCTCGCCAGGCTCGAAGCCGACCTCGCACTACCCGGCATGGACGACGAGACACGTAACACGGTCACCGGCCGGCTCCAGGAGGCGCTGGCCGCCCTGACCGGCCGGGACGGCGTCGAGAACGGGCGGGCCCGGATCGAGTCGGCCACCGACGAGGAGATGTTCTCCATGATCGACAAGGAGCTCGGCATCTCCTGACCGGCCGGCCCGCGGGCCGGCCACGAAGATCGGAAACGGAGGAGGCCACCGATGGTGGACCGGCACCGGCTGATGCGGTACCTGGGGCGTACGTTGCAGGACATCGGGTGGGGATGGTGCGTCTACTTCGGATGTTCGGCACCGTGTCCATGGCGGGGCGTACCACAGGATCCGGCAGCGCCCGCCGGACTTCCCCCGGGGCACCCGGAATGCTTGTGCAGCGCCCCTCCCTCCTCGGTGGAACGGGGATTGTGGGACCAACTGTGACCACCTCCCGCCGGTGCACGCTCTGGTAGCGGGCACCCGCCGCACCGACACCCCGTGATCGGCATCGCCCCCAGGCGCGTCCTATCGGAGAGGTCGGCTGCATGGCCCTGGTATCCGAAGCTGGTAGTGCTGTCATGAGCGACTAGCAACACAAGAATCTCTGGACGTAGGGCATGCCGCTTCCTGGGGCGCTGCTCATGGCCGTTCCGCCGATCCGCTTTCGGCGCGGTCCAGGCCGCCGGCGACCGGCCAAGGCCCGGGCCGACAAAGCCTATGACTCAGCCGACCTGCGGCAATGGCTCCGCCAACGGGGCGTCGTGCCACGTATCGCACGCGGTGGCGTCGACTCCTCCGAACGGCTCAGGCGGCACCGATGGAAGATCGAGCGCACGATCGCCTGGCTGCTGGGACATCGCCGCTTGACCATCCGCTACGAACGCCACGGCCACCTGTTCACCGCCTTCCCGACCCTCGCCGCCACCCTGATCTGCTACAAGAAGCGCAGCGTTGTGAGGAAGGTGAAGAAGAAGTCGGGGCGGATCGGGCCGGATGACGCGCGGACCTTGCGGGCTTCGGTGTCCAGGCCGTTGGCGTGCAGGGCGAGCGCGAGCAGGTCGGTGGTCATGGGGCTGAGCACGGCGCGCACGTCGTCCAGATGCGCTCCGAGCGTGCCGTCGTTCAGCCAGATGACGGCCAGGGCGAGTTGGAGAAAGCCCGCGGCGTGCACCGATCCGGTGCGCCGCCTGCCCTCGCCGGCCTTGTTGTAGAGGTGTGCGGCGTCGGCGAGCCGGCCTTCGATGACCGTAAGGGCCGCCAGCGTGATCTCGGCGACGGCGATCGCCTCGGGCATCCGGTAGGTGCGCGCGAGCTCCAGGGCCTCGGCGGTCACCCGGCGCATGGTCACCGGGTCGTTGGCGGCGGCGGCGACGGCGGCATGGTTGAGCCGCCCGGTGACGCGGTACACCGGCAGGTCGTGCTCCGTGCCGATCTCCACGAGCTCCTGGGAGAGCTCGGCGTCGCCATGGACTTCGGCCAGGATCTGGAGTGCCGCGGCCCGCAGGCGGGGGCCGGTGGCGAGGTCGAGGGCCTCCTGCGCCGCCTCCAGAACGGTCGGCTCCGTCCACGCGGTGAATGCGGCGATCATCAGGTCGTCGCGGCCTAAGGACTCCGCGTACTCCACGGCTTCACGGCGTGTCTCGCGGGCGGCCGCGAGGGCTCCCGCCCTGATCTGCGCGCGCAGGAGCCTGCCGAGCAGTTCGACGTGTTCGTCCGGTCCGGTCGAGTTGGCGACGGCGTCGCTGAGGAGGCAGGCCGCCACGTCGTGGGCGTAGCGTGCCTCGGCGAGCTCGGCGGCTTGGACGCAGTAGCCGACGGCCTTGGGCGAGCCGGCGCGCGCGTAGTGGTGGGCCAGCGCCGCGATGTCGTCGGTGCCTTCCATGGCGTCGGCGATCCGGGCGTGCATCCGGGCTGCGCGGAGGCGGCTGAGGTCGGCGACGAGCGTGTCCCTGACGAGGGCGTGGACGAAGCGGACGAGGCCTGGGCCGGGCTCGTCGAGGAGCCCGGAGATGACGCCCGCGTCCAGCGCGTCCAGCACGCCGTCCTCGTCGGCGTCGGCGGCCTTGACGAGGACGTCCACCGGGCTCTCCCGGCCTGCGACCGCGGCGAGCCGGAGGATGGACACGGCTCCCTCGGGCAGGCGCGCGAGCCGGCGGCGCAGGACGTCCCGCACGCCTTCGGGGACTTCGGAGAGGGCGACCAGCGCCCCTTCGCCGTTCAGCAGCCGGGCACTTTCGCGCACGTAGAAGGGATTGCCGCCGGTGCGCTCGGCGATCCCGGCGATGGTCTCCTCGTCCGCTTCGCATTCGGTCCGCACGAGCTCCGCGACGGCCTCGTCGCTCAGACCCGGCAGCGCCAGGCGGAGCGGTGCGGCGCGCGCGAGCGAGGCCAGCATCTCGGTGAGGTGCCCGCTTTCGTCCGCGCGGTACGCGGCGACGACCAGGATCGGGGCCCGCAGGCCGAGGCCGCCGCCGAGCAGCTCCAGCGTGGCGGCGTCGGCCCAGTGCAGGTCGTCCAGCACGACGGCGACCGGGCGTTCCGCGGCGACCTCCGCGAGCCACTTCCATATGGCCTGGCGCAGGCGGAACCGTCCGGCGGTGGCGTCGGCGTTCACCGGTCCGGTGTCGGTGAGCAGCGGCGCGAGGTCGTCGGCGAACTCTCCCGGGGACGTGGTCGCGGCGACGGCTCTCAGCGCCTCGGTCCAGGCCCACGCGGGCGGCGCGCTGTCGACCTCGAGGCAGCGGCCGGCGGCGACCAGCCATCCCTCCCGTTCGAGCCGCCTGCCCAGGTGCTCCAGCAGCGTCGACTTGCCGAGCCCGGCCTCGCCGGTGACCAGGGCGACGCGGGCGCCGTCGGTGACGGCCTGCGCGGCAGCCATGACCAGCGCCGACAGCTGTGCCTGGCGTCCGACGAACGGAGCCTCGCCGATCGGAGCCGGCTCCGAGGGAGGGGCCGTCCGCGGCGGCGGGTCGGTGAGCGCTGGGGCGGTGAGCGCTGGTGCGGGCGCCGGCGGTGTCCGGACTCCAGTGCGGGGCGGGCGTCGGCGGGCAAGGAGATATGGGTGGTGGCACAGAGACCCGCATATCCGGTCTGACCCCTATCGTGTGATCTGAATTACGCGATAGGGGTGAGTGTCGTGCGGTTGACCGATCTGGATCTGACCGAGGCCCAAGTCGCGGAACTGAGCGATGTGTTGCGCGGGCGTCTTCCGGACGTCGCCGCCGAGGCGGTCGGCGAGATCGAGACGCAGCTGCCCGTCCTGGTCCGACCCCACGATCCGCGCTACGCCGTGTTCCTCACCCAGGCGGTGCAGCAGGGTATCGGCCAGTTCGTCGAACTCCTCACCGGCGGCGACGGTCGCTTGGAGGAGCTTCGCGACTTCTACCGCGACCTCGGCGTGCTCATCGCCGAGGAGGGGATCGCCCAGGAGACCTGGCAGGCCGGCTTCCGCGTCAGTACCGGCGTGGCGATCAACCGGCTGACCGAGGCCGTCGGATCCCTGCCCGGCGTCACCCCGACCGCCGTCGCCAAGGTCGCGCAGGACGTCCTGTACTACCTCGAACAGATCACCGGCGCCACGGCCGAGGGTTACGCCGACGCCCGCTCGGCCGGCGACGTCCTGCACCACCGCCGCAAGCTCCTCGAACTGCTGATCAGCGACGATCCTTCGCCAGACGCCATCCGCCGGCTCGCGGTCGACGCCGGCTGGGCCGTTCCACGGACCGTCGCCGCCGTCGCCCTCTCCCTGCGCGCCGACGCGGTCGTGCTGCGGCCGGGTGTCCCGGCCGGCGCGCTCGCCGGCCTGCACCTCCCGGACCCCTGCCTGATCATTCCGGATCCCGCCGGCCCCGGCCGGCGGGATCGGCTCGCCGCCGAACTGAAGGACTGGACCGCCGCGGTGGGCCCCACGGTGCCCGTCACCCAGGCCGGACTTTCGCTGCGCTGGGCACGCCGGACGCTGGATCTGGCCGCCCGGGGCGACCTGGACGCCGACCGGCCCGTCCACGCCGGCGACCACGCCATGCCCCTCGTGCTGTCGCACGGTGCCGAGATGATGGAACATCTGACGGCCACGCTGCTGGCCCCGCTCACCAGACTGCGTCGCAGCCGTGAACTCATGGAGACCCTTCTGCGGTGCTTGCAGACCGGGTTCAACGCCTCCGAGGTCGCGGCCATCCTGCACATGCATCCGCAGACCATTCGCTACCGCATGCGGCACCTCGACGAGGCCTTCGGCCCTGCCATCCGCGACCCCGACCGCAATCTCGAATACCAGGCGGCCGTCACCTACCGGCTCCAGATCGACGCACTCTCCGACCCGTCCGGTTCCTGATGCCGGGCTACTCGCAGTAAGTTACCATTCGGTAGAGCACCGTCTCTGACTTTGCGGTGCCCCTCGGTGAGGGAGCCGCCGCGCGACGACGTGATCGAGAGCGGGGGTCGTGTCGCCTGCCCGGCCATAAGGGGGAGCCGTCATCATCGTGTGGCCGTTGGTCGCAACTGGGGTTGCCGTCATCGCTTTGGCGGCCGTAACCGTGCTGTCGGTGCTGCTGGTGCGAGAGCGCCGTCGCCACGACCGGCTGTTGGCCTCGACCCGGCCGCGCTCCGACTCCGGCCTGCTGCAGGGAACGCACCGGGCGGTCAAGGTCGCGGTGAGCACCGCGTCGCGGTTGCGGCGGCACGGGGTCGGCTCGATGCTGATGAGCTCTCTCGACGACCTGGCCAGATGGGCGGCGGAAGATCGGGCGGAACTCGTCCGCGTGACCGCCGCTGACGGCACCATCACCTTCATGTTCACCGACATCGTCGACTCCACGTCGTTGAACGAGGAATTCGGCGACAAGGAGTGGGTGCGGATCCTCAAAGCCCACGACCGCCTCGTTCGCAGGCAGGTCACCGTCCGTGGGGGCCACATCGTCAAGTCCCAGGGCGACGGCTTCATGATCGCGTTCAGCGATCCCGGGGAGGCGATCGACGCCGCCGTTGCGATTCAGCACGCGCTGTCCAAGCGGCGCCGCAAGATGTCCCGCACCAGTCGCATCACCGTGCGCATTGGCGTGCATCGCGGCAAAGCGGTCTCCCGCGCCGGCGACTACTTCGGCCGTGCCGTGGCCATGGCCGCCCGCGTCGCCGCACAAGCCGGCGGCGGTGAGGTCCTTGTCAGCGATGAGACGCTCGGCGCACTACCCGACCCGACAAGGTTCCGTCTCTCACAACCGCGGCAGACCTTTCTTAAAGGATTCAACGGTGAACACACGCTCCACCCCATCCAGTCGCCGGCGCACCAGCACGACTCGGCCTGATCAACCGAGACTCGGACGTCAGGCGGGGTCCTGGCGGTCGCGAGGACTGTGACGAGAGGGATTCAACTCGAGCGCCGGCGCACTCGTCAGCTGACCGCCCGGTCCTCGGCCGCTGGTAGCCGCAATCCGTGTCAAGGGCGGTCTTGATGGTCAGTAGCTCTTGACCCCCAGGCGCAGAAGGCCAGTCGATCAAGGTAGATGGAAGTCGATCGGAGCCTCTCACCTGCAGAAACACCATGGTGGAGTCGCGGCGGGTCTGGGGGCCACCAAGGTGGCTTCCCAATTGGCTCCCCCCGCGGCTTCCTCTGGACTAGAGGGGGCGTCGCTGCGAACAAGACCATTCTGTGAACCCGCTGGCCGACGGGGGCTGGATCGTCGCAACCGTGTCGATGGAGTTCGTCCGCTACATAGGGCCAGCTGTCAAGACGCCGCGACTACTGCTCGAGATCACTTACCGCACCGGGAGAGATACCTCATTATTGGAGGGATTTTCCGGGGAGGAAGCGTGTTGCGACGTCAGTGAGTTGGTCGGTGAAGGTGGCGTCGTCGGTGGCGGGGGCGGGGGCGGTAAATCCTGGGCCGTAGGCGACGCGGATGACCAGGGTCGAGAAAATGGTGTTGTAGCAGGCATGGACGGCTTCTTCGGGGTCGTCGTGGGTGATGTGGTCGCGGTGCTTCAGCACGAGCGAGGCGAATTGGTCCCCGAGTTCCCAGGCGTTGACGCCGCCGCGTCGCCGGACCTCGGGATGGGCGCCGGAGATCAGCACGATGGATCCGAGGAAACGGGCGTGCCGGGTGAAGATCCGGGCCATTTCCCGAATCGCCTCATGCAGCACATGTCCTTGGTCGACTCGTCCTGCATGACCTCGCCGTTGAGCCGCAGCGTGATCCGCAGGTCCGAGGGGTCGGGGACCGCCCGGCGCGGCACCAGCACGGGCCCGGCCGGCAGGAACGTCGGCGCGTTCTTCGCGGCCAGCCAGTCGGCGCCCAGCTCGGGCATGTCCCCACGGAAGATCCGCTCGCGCAGGGTGAGGTCGTTGACGATCACCCAGCCGGCGACGGCGTCCAGCGCCCGATCAGGGGAGATCCGGCGTGCCGGCCGACCGATCACCGCCGCCGGTTCCAGCTCCCAATCCGGCTTCTCCCCGTCGTACGGGAGGACGACGTCGTCGTACGGCCCGCAGATCGCGCCGGGCATTCCGGTGAGACGTACGGCGGAAACTTCAGCCGGTCGTCCATCTGCGCGGCGGCGTCCGCCCGCACCTGCTCGACGGCACGGCCGTCGGAACCGTCATGGTGGGCCGCCGCGATATCGATGACGTGCGTCCGGTAGTTCGCTCCCGCCTGGAAGACCTGCCGCGGCTCCACCGGGCTGTGCACGTGGAGGCCGGCGAGCGCCCGCCAGTCCGAACGGCCCGTGCTTGCGGCGAGGGCTTCCAGGGCGGGCAGGACCTCATCCCAACGGTCGAGCAGTTCGAGCGTCCCGCGAGGGCGCCCGACCTCGTCACGAGCCGACAGGTCCAGCACACGCTCGTGAGCGACGAGAGCAGGGAACACGCGTCCGGCCTCCTCCAGGCGACCCAGCGCCCGCGTGCTCGATCGAAGTCACATCCGTGAACGGCAAGTGCGATTCACCCCTCCGGAACACAGGCGACATCCAGTCGCCGTACGCCCAGCATCGAGCAAAGGTGCCATCGAGGGGAAATAGTTGCTACGTATGCCCAGCCATCCACCGGACTTATGGTGCATGCCGCAGTGCTGACGAAAACGAAAGGAGGAAGGCGCCTTCTGGGTGAAGGTTCGGCCGGGCGGGTCAGAGGTCCAGGACGAGGCGTGGGGAGTGCGAGTCGGCCGGCCCCTCCGAGGGGACCGCGGGAGCAGGCCGGTCTGCTGAGCGATTACGGAAAGCCACACATGTCGGCAGAGTTGCGAGTGTCGGCGGCCGGTGTCGCAGCAGACGCGGGCCTGCGGGGCGCGGATGAGTCTGCGCCCGGGTCGAGAGGGGTGTTGTGAGAGACTTAAGGCATGTCCACAGCGTTTCGGTCCGGCGTCGATCCCGCGCGGGACCGGCGTTCCCGGCCTACGCGTGAGGACCCGAAACGCAAGCAGCTGCTGCAGGACCTGGAGGAGATCTTCCTCGATGAGGGGTTCAGCTCGCTGACGACCGATGACCTGTGCAAGAGGTTGCGGTGCTCGAAGTCGACGCTGTACAGCGTCGCCGGGTCCCGCGAGCAGATCAACCAGGCGGTTGTCCGGCACTTCTTCGCTCACTCGACCGCCGCCATCGAGGCCGAGGTGTCCGCTACGACGGACCCGGCCAGGCGGATCGTGGAGTATTTGAAGGGGGTGGGCGAGGCGATGAACCGCAACTCGCCGGCTTTCTACGAGGACATGGTGAGCTACCCGCCCACGGCGGAGATCTACCGCCTGAACTCGCGGGCGGCGGCGGATCGGGTGCAGGCCATGATCGAGGAGGGCTTGCGAGACGGGATCTTCCGGTCGGCCGACGCCGCACTGGCGTCGTTGACCGTGGCGTACCTGATGGACGGGGTCCAGTCCGGTGAGGTCCTCGAGACCACCGGACTGAGCGCGGGGGAGGCCTTCGCCGAGCTCGGTGAGCTGCTCGTCCACGGGCTCGCGGTGCGCAGCGGCACGGCATGAAGGGCAGTGGGCGGGGCGACTGGACGTCGCCTCCGCCCACTTTCGGCCGTCTGTCCGCCTCTCGCGTCAGCTGGGGACGATCGGGAGGATGAGCCGCGAGGGCCGGTTGCGGTCGTGGTGGATCCGCTGCCGGGCGACCCGGATGGCGGTGCCCTCGGTCACCGGCTCGCCGGTGTTGAGGTTGCGGTCCCAGCGGGGGAAGTTGCTGGAGGTCACCTGCACGCGGAGCCGGTGGCCTGCCCTGATGGCGATGGAGGTGGACCAGAGGTCGATCTCGACCTCGTCGATGCGCCCGGGTTCGGTGTGCACCCGGGTGATGCCGTCCACGATGTTGCGCGAGACCCCGTTCGCGTCGACCTCGCACAGCCTCACGACCCAGTCGGTGGACGGGCCGTCGGTCGCGGCGAACAGCGTCGCCCGGACCCTGCCGGTGATCTCGAGGTCCTCCTCGAGCGGCGGGCTCGTGAACACGAGCACGTCGTCGCGGGCCTCCGCCTCGCGCTGGTCGAACGGTCCGGGCGGGAACTCGGTCGACATGACCAGGTTGCCTCCCCGCGTGATGACGGGGTCGGCGGGGTCGTAGACGAAACCGGACTCGGCCTCTTCGGCGTCCGGTGCGGTCCATGTCAGCGTCGAATCCGGGCTCAGGTGCAGCGCGGTGTCGCGGGCCCGGGCGAGCGGCCACTCCTCCTCGGCTCGCCACTGGTCGGTCCCCATCACAAAGATCAGGACCCCGGACCGGTGCGCTTCGGTGGCGGGCATGTCCTTGAGCCAGTGGTCGTACCATTCGCGCTGGATGTCGGTGACCGCCTTGCCGCCGGGAGTGAGTGCCGACAGCCCGAAGTTGACCTCGCCGACTTGGCCTCCCTGTGGCATCACGAGGCTGTAGTGGTTCCAGGGGCCAATGACCAGGCGTGCGGTGCGGCCGCGGGTGCGCATGCCGATGTGGTTGTCGAGGTCGCCCTGGAGGAAGACGTCGTACCAGCCGGCGAACCCGATGCTCGGGACGTTGATCTCGTCGTACCTGTTCGAGACCCGCGATTCCTCCAGGGTGTCCGGGTCGGCCAGCGCACGGGTGACACCGACATCGGGCTGGCCGCAGGCCTTGAGGACGGGCATGGCGCCGGAGGGCAACTGCCAGTAGGTCCGCTGTCTCAGTGAGTCGTAATCGTGGACGGTCGCCATGAGCCGGTTCATGGTCTCCTCGGGTGAGAGCCCGGCCTTGGGAATCTGACCGAGGGCGGTCGTCAGCGCCCAGAAGGTGTTGAGCCCCAGTTCGATCGCTCCGCCGCGGAACATCAGGCCGTTGTCCGGGTCGGCCCAGGTCGTCATCGGGGCGATGGACGCCAGGTGCGGCGCCCCGGCGATGGCGGCACTCCACTGCGTGCTGCCGAGGTAGCTGCCACCGAACATGCCGACCTTGCCGTTGCCCTTCGGCAGCGAGGCCGCCCACTCGATGGTGTCGTAGCCGTCCTCGCGCTCGTACTTCCACGGCAGCCACTCACCATCGGAGCTGAAGCGCCCGCGAGAGTCCTGGTGGACCACGATGTAGCCCGCGCGCACCATGGTCTTGGTGTCGAGAAGTCCGTCGAAGTTGGAGTTCTTGTTGTAGGGGTGGCGGGTCAACACGACCGGGAAGGGCCCCTCCCCTGCGGGGCGGAACACGTTGGCCCGCAGCACCGTGCCGTCGCGCATGGGGACGGGAACGTCCAGGTCGATCTCGATGTCGTGCAAGGAGCTGTCCTTTCGAAGAAGGCCGTGGGGGTGGCTCCGCTGGCTTCCGCAAGTTGTGAGGACAGTAACATTGAGAGTACGTTCGTATCTAGATCCGTACTCTGCACTTTGGGAACGGTCGGCGGAGAGACCGAGAGGTAGGCACTCGCCTTGACGAACACGACGCAGCCAGCAGGGGAAGGCCGTCCGATCGGCCCGCATCAGCGAGCGCTCCAGATCCATGCCGCCTTCAACGCCGTCGACGCCACGGCGCCGTGGCTGGTGTGCGACCGGCATCCGGTCGATGCCGTGGCGTTCCGGTTCGTGGACGGCGACCTGCGAGTGAGCGACATGACCTACGGCGAGCTCGCGCGACGGTCGCGGCGTGCGGCCCACGCGCTCGCTCAGCGGGGCATCGGGCCCGGTGACCGGGTGGCCGGTCTGCTGGGCAAGGGGCCCGACCTGCCGGTCCTGATCTTGGGCATCTGGCGCTTGGGGGCGGTCTACGTCCCGCTGTTCACGGCGTTCGCCGCGTCGGCCGTCCAGGAGCGCATCAGCGACGCCGGCGTCAAGCTCGTCGTCACCGATATGGAGCAGCTACCCAAGGTCCGGGATCTGGCGGCGCGTGTCATGTTGGCGAACACGGACCAGCACGATGAGGGACTTGCGCACGACGACCTGGGCGCTGTCCTGATCGACGGTCCGGAGTGGACGAAGCCCTCACCGCTGACGGGCCCGCAGACGCCCATCGTCCAGATGGCGACCTCGGGCACGACGGGCAAGCCCAAGGTCGTCGTGCACCCGCTGGCCTACGCCGCCGGATGGCAGTCCTACGTGGAGCTCGGTCTCGCGCCGGGTGAGGGCTACTGGTGCGGAGCCGACCCCGGGTGGGCCTACGGCCTGTACACCCTCATCATCGGGCCTCTCGCCGTCGGCACGACCAGCATCTTCACGTGCGGCACCTTCAAGCCCGAGATGACGTGGCGGGTCCTGGAGCAGCTCGGGGTGAGCGACTACGCCGCCGCCCCGACCGCACTGCGCGCGCTGCGCGCCTGTGATCCAGGAGTACGGCTGCCGGCGCTGCGGCGACTGTCGACCGCCGGTGAGCCCCTGACTCCTGAGGTGATCGAGTGGACCCGCGAACGGTTCGGCATCGACGTGCACGACCACTTCGGGCAGACCGAGCTGGGCATGACCGCCGGCTTCGCACAACACGCCGACCTCGCCCGCCAGGTCGTCCCTCGTGCCATGGGTGAGTCCCTGCCCGGCTGGCGCATGACCGTCCTGCAGGCGGAGGCCGATCAGCCGGCATCGGTCGGTGAGGTCGGTCGCCTGGCGGTCGAGGTGGCAGGCAGCCCGTTCTTCACCTTCACCGGCTACGGGACGGCACGAGACGACCGCGCCTCCCGGTTCACCGCTGATGGCTCGCACTACCTGACCGGCGATCTCGCCTCGGTCGGCGAGGACGGGTTGCTCAGGTTCTCCTCCCGCGACGACGACGTCATCGTGATGGCCGGCTACCGCATCGGCCCGTTCGACGTCGAGAGCGTCCTGGCCACCCATCCCCAGGTGGTCGAATGCGCCGTCGTCGCGACTCCGGACGAGGTCCGCGGCGAGGTCGTGCACGCTCACGTCGTGCCGGCCATGACCCCGGACGACCCGGACGCCCTGGTCCGCGAGCTCCAGGACTGGGTACGCACCCGGTACGCCGCGCACGCCTACCCGCGCCTGGTCACCTTCGCCGACTCACTGCCTAAGACGCCGAGCGGCAAGATCCAGCGCGCGGTGCTGCGCTCGATGACCCGCTCCTCCGGCGCCGGGACCGCGGAGTGAGCGAGCTGCTGGTCGAGCGCCACGGGCCCGTCGAGACGTGGACGCTGAACCGACCCGCGGTCCGCAACGCGCTCGATGAGAACCTGATCACGCTGCTCGGCGCCGCGGCGGCCTCGGCCGAGGCCACCGACACCGAGGTCGTCGTGCTGCGCGGGGGCGGTCCGAGCTTCTGCGCGGGCGCCGACCTGTCGCTGCTCAGCACCTACGACTCTGCCCGCGGCCGGACTCCCCGCGACCACCTCACCGCCATCTGGGACCTCACCCTCGCCATGGAACGCAGCGCGGTGACCTACGTGGCGGTGCTGCACGGACACGCCATCGCCGGCGGCCTGGAACTCGCCCTGGCCTGTGACGTCGTGGTGGCATCGGCCGGGACCCTCATCGGCGACGGGCACGTACGGCAGTGCCTGATGCCGGGAGGAGGCGCCAGCGTCCGCATGGAGCGGACCCTTGGCCGGGCCGCGGCGACCTGGCTTGCACTCACAGGTGAGCTCCTGCACGCCGAGGCCCCGTCGTTCGCCTCGTGGCTGCACGCCGTCACGGCACCCGAGGATCTCGACGACGCGGTGGCCGCGATCGTCCAGAAACTCCTCGCGGCACCGGCCACAGCCAGGGCCGCCTACAAGCGGCTCCTCGACCGGACACACGGCCGCCTGTCCCCGACCGACCGCGACCGGGAACTGGACGCCTTCGACCGGCACTGGCTCGCCCACGACGTTCCGCAAACCCTGCGCGCCTTCCTGGCAAGGAACCGAGAGGCCTCCTGATGTCCTACGGCTTCACCGACCGCTACGCCGACCAGATCGTGCTCGTCACCGGTGGCGCGCAAGGGCTCGGCCGCGCCATGGTGCAGCGATTCGCCGCCGAAGGGGCGCGCGTGCACTTCGCCGACCTCAACGCCGCTGCCGGGGCCGAGGTGCTCGCGAGCCTGGACGGCGACGGTCACGCGTTCGACCAGGTCGACATCACCGACCCCACCGCGGCGCGCACGTGGATCGACGGCGTGGCGGCCGACCAAGGCCGCATCGACGTGCTGGTCAACAACGCCGGGATCATCCGGGACAACAGGATCGAGAACATCTCGAGTGAGGACTGGGACGCCGTCCTCGCCGTCAGCCTGAGCGGCTCGTTCCACTGCACCCAGGCCGCCTTCGCGCACATGCGGGAGCGGCGGTACGGACGCGTCCTCTCCTTCTCCTCCATGAGCTGGCGAGGCAACTTCGGCCAGGTCAACTACGTCGCCGCCAAGGCCGGTGTCGTCGGTTTCACCCGCGGGTTCGCTCTCGAGGGCGCCAAGCACGGTGTGACCGCGAACGCGATCGCGCCGGGTCTCATCGAGACCCCCATGCTCGCCTCGATGAACGGACCGGCGCACGAAAAGCTCGTCGGCAAGGTGCCCATGCGCCACACCGGACAGCCCGAGGACATCGCTGCCGCAGCCGCCTTCCTCTGCTCTCCGGAGGCCCGGTACATCACCGGCGTCGTCCTCGACGTCGACGGCGGAATCGGCATCGGCTCTTCCATCCGCTGACGCGGAAGCCACGTGGTCTTCCCGCAGCACAACGACGCCCTGCACGGAGCAGGTCGTCCCACTCGGTCGAGCGCAATGAGACCTCCGCCGACCTGTCGGGCTAGGAGCTGCTGTGGGTCAGGGGCAGGCGGCGGTGTTCAGGAGGCCCAGGGGAACGGCGTCTGCCATCTTGGTGTAGCCGGCGAGGTTGGGGTGGAGGTTGTCGGGGCCGGCGTAGGCGGGCAGGAGCTGGGAGGGGGCCGCGGGGTCGCGGACGGCGGCGTCGAAGTCGACGACGCCGTCGGCGAGGGTCTGGTTGCGGATCCAGGCGTTGATCTGCTGCCGGTATCTCTCGCTGTCGGGGGCGGTGGCGGTGCCGTCGATGATGGAGTTGGCGGCGGGTGTGAGGGTGGCGAGCCAGATCTTCTTGCCGGCGGTGTGGGCTTCGGTGATGAGCCGGGTGTAGCCGTCCTGGATCTGGTCGGGAGTGACGCCGGGATGCAGGCCGAGGTCGTTGATGCCTTCCAGGACCAGGACGCCGGTGGCGCCGGGGATGTCGAGGGCGTCCTTTTGGAAGCGGGACAGGCCGCTCGGGCCGTCCATGAGGCCGAGGCCGCCCAGGAGCTGGTTGCTGCCGATGCCGGCGTTGACCACGGCGATCGACAGCCCGGCGGCGTCCAGACGGCGCTGGAGTTGGTCGGGGTAGCGGCCGTTCTTGTCGGCGACGGAGGCGTCGGCGGGGATGCTGAGCGGGCTGCCGCCGACGAACCCGTCGGTGATGGAGTCGCCGAACGCCACTACCGCGCGAGCGTCGGACCGCACGTCCAGCCCGGTGACGAGCAGCCAGCTGAGCGTCTTGCCGGTGAAGCCGTCCGCCGCGGTGCGGGCGGTCAGGTCCCCGCTGCCGGAACCCGAATAGTAGGAGGTGGCGTTGGCGTTCCAGTGCTTGGTCACCGCTTGGGTGCTCTGCGGCAGGAACACGCTGACCGCCAGCGGGGTGAACGCCGCGAAGGCGAGCGCGGCCGGGTCGCTGACGACGTCTTGGCCGGCGGGCACGGTGACCGAGGCGGAGCCGCGGAAGGTCAGCGGCACTTGCGCGCCGGTCGCGGCGCGCCGGCTCTGCGGCGCGATCGTGACCATCAGGGAGAACTCCCGCGTCGACGACGCCGGATCGAACCCCCTCCGCGCATCGAACACTCGCTCCACGCCGGTCACCGCCATCCGTGTGCGCTCCCGCAACTCCGCCGCCAGCGGCGTCAGCCGGTACCGGTTGCCCGCCCGCGCCAACAGCTCGTCACCGAAGTGCCGTCGCAGCCGCGCCAGCGACGCCGACATCGCCGGCTGCCCGACCCCCGTCTGCCGCGCGGCCTTGCTCACACTGCGATGCTGCAGCAACGCGTCAAGAGCCAGCAGCAGATTCAAATCCAAGCTCCGCAACTCCACCCCCTCACGCTATCGATCCGATCGATACCAAGGAGATCGTGCCGGGCCACCTTGAATTGGAAATAAGAGTCTAGATATAGTTTTCTTCGTTCGGTTTTGGGAGTCTCGGTCGGGAGGGGTCATTGGCCTTGGACAGCGCGATCCCCATCATCGATACGATGATCGGTTTTCCCCGGTCGGACTCTGCGCAGTACGACTTCATCCGGGCGCAGACCAAGGACGTCTCTTCCAGGGAAGAGATGGAGTTCCCGGCGGAGTACATGTTCAAGGAGGTCCCCAAGGACCTGCCCGCCGAGGATCCGATCAGCGTCACGCTGCGGGGAATGGATCGCCATAACATCGAGTGGGGTCTGATCGGCGTCGAGGACGAGACGTCCCGGCTGGCCCTCACCAGGCATCCCGACCGGTTCGTGGCCTCCGCGAGCGTGGACCCGAACCAGGGGATGGCGGCGGTCCGCAAGCTGGTGCGCGAGCACGAGGAGTTCGGCGTCCGTGCCGCGACGGTGTTCCCCGCCGGCACGTTTCCGCAGGTGCCCATCAACGACAAAAAGATGTACCCGGTCTACGCCAAGTGCGTGGAGCTGGACATCCCGATCTTCGTGTGCGCCGGTGTGCCCGGGCCCCGGCTGCGGATGGACCCGCAGCGGGTCGAGCTCATCGACGAGGTCATGTTCGACTTTCCCGAGCTGGTCTTCGTGACCCGGCACGGCTGCGAGCCGTGGACCGAGCTGGCGGTCAAGCTCATGCTCAAGTGGCCGGGCCTCCACTACTCGACCAGCGCCTTCTCGCCCAAGTACTACCCGAAGGCGATCGTCGACTATGCCAACACCCGTGGCGCCGACAAGATCATCTATGGCGGTTACTTTCCCATGGGGCTGTCGCTGGAGCGCATCTTCGAGGCGATGCCGAATGTGGCGTTCCGGGACCACGTCTGGCCGAAGTTCCTGCATGAGAACGCCCGCCGCGTCCTGAAAATCGGCTGACGGCGATCAGGCGGGGCGGGTGGCCAGTGCCAGGCCGTTGGTGCGCATGATCTTCTCGATCTCCGCGGGCGTGAAGTGAAAGTTCTCCAGGTCCTTGCGGTAGGAGGCGGGTTCGGCCAGGCCCTCGACGTGCGGGAAGTCCGATCCCATCAGGATCCGGTCGACGCCGACCAGCTCCTTGAGCCGTCCGAGTTCGTCCTCGTAGAACGGTGCCACCCAGACGTGCCGGCGGAAGGTCTCGCGCGGGTCCTCGGGGAACTGGAACGGTGCCTTGCCGTAGATCTTCTTCAGCTTCTCGAACAGGTGCAGCACCCAGGTCGAGCCCGACTCGATCACCGCCAGCCGCAGCCGCGGGAAGCGGGTGAACAGGCGCTGGGCGAACATGCTGGCGAAGGTGTCGTGGACCGGGTCCGGCGAGGAGAGAGCGTGGAACGAGGTGGACGCCTTGAACGCTTCGAGTTCGGAGGATTCACCCCAGTCCGCCAGGTAGTTGGTGTAGTACGTCAGGCCGGAGTGATAGACGACCGTGATGCCCGAGTCATTGGCCAGCTGCCAGAAACCCTCGAAGTAGGGGCTCGCGGGCGACTTGAGGCCCTCGACCGTCATCACCGGTCCGGCGACCATCACGACGAACCGCGCGTCGCGGTCGAGGGCGCGCCGGAGCTCGGCCACCGCGTTGTCGGGGTCGGCAAGTGTGATGTAGGGCGCGGCGAAGATCCGCTCCTGGTAGGCGTATCCCCAGTCGTCGTCGAGCCATCGGTTGAACGAGCGGAACGCCGAGGCCAGGGCCGGGATGTCGTGGATGAGCGCCTGCTCCACGCCGACTCCGAGGGTCGGCAGCAGCAGCGTCCCCTGGATCCCCTGCTCGTCCATGAGTGCCAGCCGGGCGTCCCGGTCGCGGTAGGCCGGCCGGATGGGTTCCAGTTCGCCGAACAGTTGCCGGACGTCGGCGGACTTGGGATTGCGGCCGCGGAAGTACTCGTCCATCGCGCCCGGCTTGGCGACCGGGTCGAACGTCGGGTTCGGAATGAAACGGTTGACCTTGCCGGCGACCAGCAGCCGGGGCTTGCCGTTGATCTGCGCCCACTGGACCGTCCGCCTGGCGAACTCCGGCTCGGCGTAGCGGGTGAAGGCGTCCAGCGCCTCGTAGTAGTGGTTGTCGCAGTCGAAGAACCGGAAGGGAAGGCCGGCCATCGCTCCTCCTCTGGGTGGTCGTGACGAGTGTCAGCGCGACGCGTGCCGCAGTGCCGTCACGCAGTCGGCGATGAGGTCGTCGCTCACCTGGTAGCCGGGAAAGTAGAGGCAGACGCGGTCGCAGTCGCCGTACCGGGCGACGATCTCCTTGGCCACCTGGTCCGGCGTGCCGACGGCGGCGAAGGTCCGCAACATGTCATCGGAGACGAGTTCGGCCATCTTCGCCCACTCGCCGTGTTTGGACAGGGAGTTCAGTTCGGGCTGGAGCTCACCGAGATCTTCGAGGTCGAGCACTGCCCTGTAGGCGGGCGTCGAGGCGTAGAAGGCGAGGGTGTAGCGGCATCCCGCGGCCGCGGCCTGGATCTCCTCCTCGTTGCGGCCCATCGCCACGATGACTTCGGCGGTGAGTTCCAGGTCGCTCCGGGACCGGCCGGCGGCGCCGAGCCCCGCCCGGATCGCCGGCATCGTGCGTTCCCGCATGTGCCGGGCGGTGTTGAAGGGCATGACGAGGATTCCGTCGGCGACCTCGGCGGCCATCCGGTTCATCCTCGGGCCCAGCGCCCCGACGAGGATCTTCGGGACGCCGAAGGGGTTGGGGCCGGGATTGAACGCCGGTGTCATGAGCGTGTGTGCCGTGTAGTCGCCCTGGAAGTCCAGGCGGGTGCCGTCCTGCCAGCTGTGCAAGATCGCTTTGACGGCCAGAACCCACTCGCGCATCTGGGCCACGGGCTTGTCCCACAGCGCGCCGAAGCGACTCTCCACATGGGCCCTGACCTGGGTTCCGAGGCCCAGCCGGAACCGTCCCTGGGACAGCAGTTGCAGGTCGTAGGCGGCGTGGGCCAGGTGCATCGGGCTGCGCGGGAAGGCGATCGCCACGTTGGTCAGCAGGTCCAGGGAACACACCGGCGCCGCGGCCACCAGCGGGAAGAACAGGTCGTGCGCGTTCTCGAAGCTGAACACCCCGGTGACGCCGGTCCGTTCGAGGGCTCGCGCGCGGTCCGCCGCGCCGACCACCGAATCGGCCAGCAGCACATCGACCTTGAGAGTCATGGACAGCGGTCTCCTCACCTGCGACGAACTCGCAGACCTCCGGACGCGCGGGGGACCGATGAGCGCGGGGCCACCGACATCACCAAAATATGAGAATGAGGATCTAATTTCAATACCTGTCCCCGCCTCGGCCGCCGACGGGTGGGGACGCCGATCGGACGCCCACCTCAGAGCGGCACCCTGCGCTCAGAATGGGACTATCGTTCTTGTTTCGAGGATCGCCTACGGAGCAGAGTTTCGCGGAGGGGGTGCCGGCGGTGTCTCACGCCACGACGGCCGAGGAGATGCCCGCCTACAAGCGCGAACGTAGAAAGCGCATCGTGCGAGCGGCCATGGCCATGCTGGACGAGCAGGACTACGAGGAGATCCGCATCGCCGCGGTCGCCCAGCGCGCGGAGGTCGCGCTAGGCACGCTCTACCGCTACTTCTCCTCGAAGGAACATCTCTACGCCGTCGTCCTCCAGGAGTGGCTCGCGCACCTCGGCTCGGCCGAGCCGCCGCCCGGCCGGCTCCCCGACGAGCGCATCCGGGCCCGCGTCCACGCCGTCATCGACGCCTTCGCACGCCAGCCCCGCTTCTTCAAGGTCCTCATGCTGCTCTACAGCAGCAACGATCGGGAAGTGGAGACGATCCGCGCCGCCATCGGAGCCAACGCCCATCGTCTCCTGGCCGAGGACATGCACGTCCTCGGCAGCCCCACCACCGGGGACGCCGCCCGCATGCTGTGGTCGATCGTGTCCAACCAGCTCCTCAACGCCGCGTTCCATGACGGTAGCTACGCGGAAGTGCACCGGATCGCCGACGTCTACATCGGCCTGCTGCCCGATCAGATCCGCAAGACCGAGCAGGCGTGATCCGCCGGCCGGGGCCGCGCCGTGTCAGTCCCGCCGTGTCAGTCCCGCCGTTTCCCGCGGTCCGCGAGGAAGGCCGCGCGTAGCTTGGCCTTCTCCACCTTGCCGGTCGCGGTGCGCGGGAACGGATCGGGAAGGAACACCACCTCGGACGGCACCTTGTAGTCCGCCAGCACCCTGCCGACCGCGGACCTGATGTCCTCCGGGGCGAGGACCAGTCCGTCGCGTGGCCGCACGGCAGCGACCGTTCGTTCCCCCGTCCGGACGTCCGGCACACCGAAGACCGCCACCTCGACGAAGTCGTCCGTGGCCGTCAGGGCCTTCTCGACCTCGGCGCAGTAGATGTTCTCGCCACCGCTGATCACCATGTCGGTCAACCTGTCGATGACGTACACGAAGCCGTCTTCGTCGACGTGGCCGACGTCGCCCGTGCGATACCACTCACCGTCGAACGCGGTGGCGGTCGCCTCGGGACGGCCGTAGTAGCCCTGCATCACCAGCACCCCGCGCACCTGCAGCTCACCCGGAGTCCCCGGCGGAAGGACACGGCCCGCATCGTCGACCGCGCGTACGTCCATCACCGGCATCGTCCGTCCCGCAGCACCCGGGCGCGCGTCGGCGAGCGGTCCGGCGGCGGCGCAGACGGTCGCCACGGTCTCGGTCATTCCCCACCCTCCGCTCTGCGCGGCGCCCGGTGCGGCCTCCCGCATCCGCCGGGCCAGGTTGACCGGGGTCGCCTGCCCGCCCGCGCCGATTTGGACGAGACCGCGCAAGACGCCCGCCGCGTCCGGCAACGCCAGCAGATCGTGCAGCACCAGCGGCGGGGCGGACAGCGCGGTGACCTTGTTCTCCACGATGTCCCGCGCGGCCCGTTCCGGGTCCCAGCGGCGCAGGGCCACCATGTGCCCTCCCTTCAGCAGCGCGCCCGCCATCACGCTCAGACCCGAGACGTGGAAGAGCGGATAGACCAGGAGGGACACCAGCGGCGGGGTGCGCTCCAGGAGAACCTCGGCCGGTACGCCGGAGAGCCGGGACCTCAGCTCCCGTGCCGACTCCCGCATGTAGTCCAGGTTCGTGATCATGTTGCAGACGTTGCGCTGGGTCAACACCGCGCCCTTGGACCGCCCTGAGGTGCCGGACGTGAACAGCACCCACGCCGGCGCGTCCCGGTCCACCACGGCAGCGGCCGCGTCGCGCCGCCCCGGCGCGACCAGATCCGCGTAGTCGGTCGCGTCCGCGGTCCCGGAGGAGCCGTGCCCGCCGACGACGACCAGCGGAGCCGCGCAATCGCCTTCGGTCAGGCGCTCGGCTCGACCCTTGTCGGCGATGATCACGGTGCACGGTACGTCGTCGGTTGCCGCGCCGAGCTCGGTCGCCGTGCCACGGCTGTTGAACAGCACGGCCACGGCGCCGATCCGGGCGGCGGCGAACAACGCCACGAGGTACTCGGCACGGTTGCGCATCACGATGCCCACCCGATCCCCGGTGCCCACCCCGAACTCGTCCCGCAGCGACCCCGCCAACCGCCGGGCCGCGGTGAACAGTTCGCCGTACGTGTACCGGCGGCCCTCCTGGACCAGCAGCCCCCGGTCCGCGAACGAGGACGCCGCATTGGAGAAGAACTCCTCAAGGCTCGCCGGCGCGTGCCGGTAAGCACGGTAAAGGCGCTCTCCGACGGTGACCTGCTCCAGCTCGAACCGGCCTCCCGACGCGGTCAGCGACTCCACGACGGCCTGATGAACGGCCACGACCGACAGCGACATGCCCACCCCTGGAGGCCAGCCTGATGAACTAGAACGAGAATCTACATCTAGAAAATCTAACGCCCTCCTCCGTGCCGAGCAAGGCCCGATCGCGCGAACACCTCAGAGGGGCGAAATCAGATTCTGACGGCCGGCGCGAGCAGGGATCAGCGCGCCGCGCCTGCTGGATTTGATCCGGATGCCGTGAAGCCGCCGCCGAGGCGATCTACTGGCGAACCGTCAGTTGCTATTGGCGTACCGCCAATTAGTGCTCTAGGGTGTGCGTGCCCGACGACCGAGGAGGTGATCGGTGTGGCCGTCGTCTACCTGCCCGGCCGTGTCCACGGGCTGCTCAGCGAGGTCGGTGAGCTGTTCGTCGTCGCCCTGGAGAGGCTGCGGCGCACCTGGGACGTGCGCCGCTGGTTCTGGGAGTTCGCCGAGCAGGCGTGGTTCCTGGCCCGCGTGACGAGCCTGCCGGTGATCCTGGTGTCGCTGCCGCTGGGCGCGACCGTGGCGCTGCAGGTGGGCCAGCTGGCCGCCCAGCTCGGCGCGCAGTCGGCGACCGGGGGAGCGGTCGTCGTGGGGCTGGTGCGCGAGGTCGCGCCGATCGCCGCCGCGCTGATCATCGCGGGTGCGGGCGGATCGGCGATGACCGCCGACATGGGCGCCCGCCGGATCCGCGACGAGCTGGCGGCCATGGAGACCATGGCGGTCAACCCGGTGCACCGCCTCGTCACGCCGCGGCTGTGGGCGTCCAGCCTGATCTCGACGCTGCTGGCCTCGCTGGTGATCGTCTCCGGCGCCGCCGGCGGCTTCGTGTTCAACGTGCTGCTGCAGGACGTCACGCCGGGCGCCTACTTCGACGGCGCGGTGTCGCTGCTGCAGGTGTCGGACCTGGTCGTGACGCTGCTGAAGGCGTGGCTGTTCGGGCTGGTCGCCGCGGTCGTGGCCTGCTACATGGGGATGACCTGCGCGCAGAGCCCGGTCGGGGTCGGCCGCGCGGTGAACCGGGCGATCGTGGTCGCCTTCATGCTGGTGTTCGCCCTCAACTACGTGATCACGACGGTGTACTTCGTCGCGTTCCCGCCCAAGATCTGATGGCGGGCTCGATCCCGGCCGGCCGGGCGGGCCGGAGCGGCGTGCGCGCGGCGGGACGGCTCGCGGCGCGGACCGGCGACCTCGCGCAGTGGCCGGTGTTCGTCTACCGGGTGCTGCTGTACTCCGCCCGCGACCTGGTCTGGCGCCGCAAGTACGCGCGGACGGTCGCGCGGCACGTCAGCGACGTGGTCGTCGGCGCGGGCGCGACCGTGGTCGGCGGCGGCATGATCTTCGTGATCTTCACGATGGCGTTCTTCGTCGGCACCGAGGTGGGCCTGCAGGGCTACACCGGGCTGGAGTCGATCGGCGCGCAGTCGTTCATGGGGCTGGTCGGGTCGTTCGCCAACGTCCGCGAGATCACCCCGGTGATCGCGGCGACGGCGCTCGCGGCGCAGTGCGGGTCGGCGTTCACCGCCGAGCTCGGCGCGATGCGGATCTCCGAGGAGATCGACGCGCTGGAGGTCATGGGCATCGGGTCGTTCGCCTACCTGGTGTGCACGCGGGTGGTCGCCGCGCTGATCGCGCTGGTCCCGCTGTACCTGATCGCGCTGTTCGCGAGCTTCTTCGCGACCCGGCTGATCAGCACGGAGTTCTTCGACCTGGCGCCGGGTGTGTACGACTACTACTTCCGGCTGTACCTGCCGACGATCGACCTGGTCTACAGCTCGGTCAAGGTGGCGGTGTTCGCGTTCGCCGTCATCACCATCCACTGCTTCTACGGCTACTACGCCACCGGCGGGCCGGCCGGGGTCGGGCGCGCGGCGGGCCGGGCGATCCGGCTGTCGATCGTGACGATCGTGACCCTGAACCTGCTCCTGTCGTACGTGTTCTGGGGCAACGGCGCGACGGTGAGGCTGAGCGGATGATCAACGAGGAGCTCTCCCTGGTCCGCCGGCTGCTGATCACGGCGCTCACGCTGGCCGCGGTCGCGCTGGTGCTGTGGACGCTGGTCGCCAAGCCGTTCCAGGCCGGAGGGACGGTGCTGACCGCCGAGTTCGGCCGCGCCGGGCAGGGGCTCGGCAAGGGCGCCCCCGTGAAGGTCCGCGGCGTCCAGGTCGGCTCGGTCCAGCGGGTGCGGCTGGGCGAGGACGGCAAGGCGCGGCTGACGCTGCGGCTCCACGCCGGGACGCACGTCCCGGACACGGTCACCGCGTCGATCGAGCCCGCCTCCGCCTTCGGCCCGAAGTTCGTGGACCTGGTTCCCGGCGCGCACGAGGGCGCCGGTCCCTACCTCGCCTCGGGGGCGAGGATCACGCGCACCTCCGATCCGCAGGACCTGTCGGACCTGCTCGCGGACGCCGACCAGCAGCTCGGCGCGATCGCGCCCGAGGACGTCTACACGATCGTCCACACCACCGCGCAGAGCCTGGACGGGCAGGGGGCGAAGCTCGCCGCCACCATCGACCAGACCGGCGTCCTGCTGAACGTCGCCTACAAGCATCGCCAGGACGCCCGCCGGTTCATCTCCGACGGCGCGGACCTGAGCAGCGCGCTGTCCGGATCGGGCGACGAGATCATGGGAATCAGCGGGGACGCCAACGCGCTCATCACCGCCGCGGCGAGCGGCCGCAAGGGCCGGCTCGGCGACTTCGCCGACCAGCTCTCCGCCGTGTCGGCGCTGGTCGCCCACGGTTTCGACAAGCGCGGCGGGCAGCTCGGCGAGGCGTTCCGCAGCGGTGAGCGCGCCGCCGCGGTCATCTACGCCCAGCTCGGCCTGCTCGGGGACGCGGTCCGCACCGGCAACCGCCTGCTCCCGCTCTACCAGGAACTGGCCACGACACCGGGGCCCGGCGGCAAGCACTACCTGGCGTCCGAGGCGTACCTGCCGAGCGATCCGTGCGAGCTGATCCTCGGCCTGTGCGGTCCGGGCACGGGCGCGAAGGGGGGCCGGTGACATGGCCCGCTTCGGTACGGCGCGGCTGAGCGAGCAGGCGCGGGCGCGCGCCGGCGTCGTCGTCCGGCTGGTCGCGTTCCTGCTGGTGACCGGGCTCCTCACCCTGTTCATCGGCATGCAGATCGCGCGGGTGGGGCTCGGCGGCGGCTGGCACGTGTCGGCGACCTTCGACGACGCGAGCGGCCTGTCCAAGGGCGACGAGGTCAAGATCGCCGGTGCGCCGGTCGGCCGGGTCGACGGCGTGAAGGTCGTGGACGGCCGCGCCAAGGTCGACATGACCGTCCGCGACTCGGTGAAGGTGCCGTCCGACAGCGAGGCCGCGATCCGGTGGCGGGACGCCATGGGACGCCGCGTGGTCTACCTCATCCCCGGCACGAGCCCGGCGAAGATGCGCTCCGGCGCCCGCATCACCCGCACCCACTCCGTCGTGGACGGCAGCGCGCTGCTGGACGAGCTCGCGCCGCTCACCAAGAGCCTGGACCCGAAGCAGGTGAACACAGTGCTCACCTCGCTCGCGCAGGCCCTGGACGGCAACGCCGGAGACATCGACCGGCTGGTCGGCAATGTCGACCGGCTGTCGTCCACGATCGCCGAGCGCCGCAGCACCCTCAAGCAGATGCTGTCGGACTACGCGACCGTCACCGAGCTCATCGCTAGGCGCGACAAGCAGATCAGCGCGGCGACCGACGACCTGGTGAGCCTGAGCGGCGCGTTCGCCGACAACCGCCGGCTGATCGACGACACGCTCGTGCAGCTCGCCGCGCTGGCCCGCACGTCCGACGCCGTCCTGGCGGGCAACGGCGACCGGCTCGCCGACGTCATCGCCAAGCTCTCGACCTTCACCGCCGGCGTGCACCGCAACGACGAGACCGTCGCCAACGTGCTCGGCTCTGCGACGCCGAAGCTGCAGCACATCTTCTCCGCCGTCGACAACGGCCGCTACATCGAGGTGGCCGTCCCCTGCCTCAGCCTCGCCGCCCCGCCGTGCCCGTACCCGACCCGGCTTCCCGGCCCGCGGGAGAGCGGGAAGCCGATCGACTCGGCGGGCGCCCTGGAGAACCTCATGGTCGGAGGCCGCCCGTGGCACTGAAGTCCTTCCGCGACCGCAACAAGATCGTCGTCGGGCTGGTCTCGGCGACGGCCCTGGTGCTGCTCCTGGTGTCGGTGTTCCTGGTCGGGACGAAGGGCCTGCTCCAGGACCGCTACACCGTCACCGGCGTCTTCGCCGACACCGGCGGGCTCTCCTCCGGCGACGACGTCCGGGTGGCCGGCGTCCGCGTCGGCGAGGTCACCGCCGTCCACCCGGACTTCCGGCGCGGCCGGGTGCTCGTCACCTGGAAGGTCGACTCCGGCGTCGACCTCGGCCCCTCGACCAGCGCGCAGATCGAGGTGTCGAACATCCTCGGCGGCCGGTACCTGCGGCTGTCCGGCGCCGTCACGGCCCCGCACCTGGAGGACCTGCCGCCCGCCAGGAGGCGCATCCCCCTGGAGCGGACGCAGGTGCCGACCACGGTCAACGACGTCCTCAACACCTCCACGCGGACGGTCGCACGGCTGGACACCCGGTCCATCAACAAGATCGTCTCGGAGCTCCAGGGCGTGGACGCCGAGCACCGCGGACGCCTGTCCCGGACCCTGGTGAACCTGTCCAAGCTCGCCGAGACGGTCGACGGCTCCAGTCCGCAGATCAAGCGGATGCTCGCCGGCGGCGACCGCGTCCTGTCCCTCGCGCACGCCAAGGACCGGCAGCTCGACCGGCTGCTCGGCAACATCCAGGCGATGCTCGACGAGCTGCAGCGGCGCAAGCGGGAGCTGGCGGCGTTCCTCGGCAGCGGCAGCCGCACCGTGTCGAGCCTCTCCAAGCTCATCGACGACCACCAGGCGCAACTGGTGTCGGTCATGTCCGACCTGCGCGGCACGCTCGGCACGCTGCGCCCGCAGACCGGCGCGTTCAACGACCTGCTCGCCTGGGCGGGCCCCACCCTCAGCGGCCTCGCCGGAACCGGCGGCTACGGGCCGTGGCTGGAGGTCGTCGCGACGGGGCTCGGCCCGCTGTCCCCGCAGGACCTCGCGCAGCTCGCCCGCCTCGCCCCCCAGGGAGAACGATGATGCGACGTCTCGTCCCGGCGCTCGCGGCACTGGTGCTGGCCGCGACCACGGGCGGATGCACGGTGACCGGCGGCGGCAGCACCTACAAACTGACCGTTTACTTCGCCAAGACGCCGTCGCTGTACGAGCGGTCCCGGGTGAAGGTCATGGGCGCCGACTCCGGCACGATCACCTCCATCAAGGACGAGCAGACCCGCGTCCGCGTGGACCTCGCCGTCAAGCGGTCGGTGCCGCTGCCCGACGACGTGCACGCCACCATCGCCTCCGACAACGCGCTCGGCGAGCGGTACGTGCTCCTCCACCCGGTCTGGAAACCCGGCATGCGCAAGGCGGCGGCCGGCGCCGTCGTCCCGCAGTCGCGCACCGAGCTGCCCGTCGAGATCGACGAGGCCCTCAACGCGTTCGCCAAGCTCAACCGCTCCATCGACCCCAAGCAGCTCGGCTCGGCCCTGCACCGCGGCGCGGACGGGCTGCGCGGCCACGGCGGCGACATCAACGTCGCGCTCGGCGCCACGTCCCGGCTCACCGGCGACCTCGCCGCCCAGGACCGGCAGATCGCCTCGCTGGCCAGGAACCTGCGGGCGGTCGCGGCGAGCCTCAACGGGCGCGACAAGCAGCTCTCGCAGCTCATCGCCTCCTTCTCCACCACCAGCGGCACGCTGTCCGGGGAACGGACGAAACTACGGGACTTCGTCGCCGGCCTGGCCGCCGCCATCCGCAAGAGCGACGTCCTCATCACCGACTACCGCGAGACGCTGCCCGGCACCGTCGCGGACCTGTCCAACATCATCCTCACCCTCAAGGGCAACGCGCAGGGGCTCAACCAGGCCATCCAGGGCCTCGGGCAGTTCGCCGACGTCGCGGTGAAGGCCTGGAACCGCAAGCAGCACGTCGCCACCATCCGCGTGCTCGTCCACGCCACCCTCCGCACCTGGCTCCAGCCGCTGTTCACCGCGATGGGCTGGGGCACCGTCCCCTGCGTCCCGGACAACCCGGCCCTCGGCAACTGCGTGCCGACCGGAAAGGCGGGCAAATGAGACGCCCCATCGTCGCCTGCTGCGCCCTGGCCACCGCGCTGACCCTCGGCGCCGGCGGATGCTCCCTCCAGACCATCGGGGCGCCGCGCGGCGGCATGACCCTCTCGGCGACGTTCGACGACGTGCAGAGCCTCGTCGTCGGCCACAGCGTCCAAGTCTCGGACGTGCGGGTCGGCACCGTCACCGCGATCGGGCTGTCCGGCTACCGCGCCAGGGTGACCATGTCGCTGAAGACCGACCGGCGCATCCCCGCCGGCACCACCGCCACGATCGCCAAGTCGTCGCTGCTCGGCGAGAACTACGTCCGCCTGGACCTCCCGCCCGGGCGCGACATGCGCACCGGCCCCTTCCTGCGCAGCGGCGCCGCGATCGTCCAGACCTCCGTCCAACCCGACCTGGAACAGGTCAGCGCGAAGGTCGGGCCGCTGATCGCCGCGCTCGGCGGGCAGGACCTGGCGACCATCGCCGACGAATCGGCGACCGCGCTCGACGGCAAGGGCCCCAAGCTCAACACCTTGATCAAGCGGGCCGCGGACGTCACCGACAGCTACGCCGCCGCCAGCGCCGACCTCGGCCGCGCCCTGGACTCGCTCGGCAAGCTCGGCGACTCCCTGGAGAAGGGCAAGAGCGACATCGGCCGGCTCCCTGGCAACGTCGCCCTCGCCACCCGGCGGCTCCAGGACGAACGCCACCGCATCAAGATCTCCATCCAGCGGCTCGACCAGCTCGCCCGATCGGTCAACGCGAAGGTGCAGCAGCGGCACGCCAAGCGCCTGGCCGTCCTGCTGGGACGCGCCGACCAGCTGCTCGCCGCCGCGCTGCGCGGCCGCAACGACCTGAAGGCGATCGCCGCCAACGTGCTGACGTTCCTGCGCGGCCCGTCGGTCTCCTCCAGCGGCCAGGCCCTGCTGTTCCTGTGGATCAAGGGCTTCCTGCCGTCATCCGGCAAGGCGCCCGCCACGGCCCGCCCGCGGTCGCAGTCGCTGACCGGACTCCTCGGACCACGACCATGAGGACACCGCCGTTGAAGCTCCCGCAGGTCAAGCAGCCGCGGATCGTCATCAACCTGGTCTTCTTCGCGCTGCTCGGCGCGCTCCTCGCGGTCTGGGCGGTGCGCAACATCATCACCATCGACGCCCTGGAGCGGCCGTTCCCGGTGACCGCCGACTTCGCCTCCTCGCCCGGCCTGCACAGCGACCTGGAGGTCACCCACCTCGGCGTGAAGGTCGGACGCGTCGGCGGCGTGGCGCTCCGCGACGGCCACGTCGAGGTCCGCATCGAGATGGACCGCGGCGTCCACGTCCCGGACGGCGCCGGCGCGCAGGTCCTCCGCAAGTCCGCGATCGGCGAGCCGTACATCGAACTGACCTCGCCGAAGACGCCGAGCGGGGGATACCTCAAGGCCGGCGACCACATCCCTCTCGGCCGGACGTCCGGGACGACCGACTACAAGCAGTTGTTCACCGGGCTCAGCAACACGCTCAAGGCCGTCGACCCGCGGGACGCGCAGACCCTGTTCCACGAGGCGGCGACCGGACTCCAGGGGCGCGGTACCGCGCTCCACGACATGATCGGCGACACCGACCGGCTCACCGCGACGCTCGCCGCCGACGCCCCCACGCTGGACGCCCTCGCCACCGAGCTCACCCGGCTGACGAGCACCCTCACCCGGCACCGCTACCAGCTGGTCTCCGGCGTCAACGACCTCGCCGCGTTCACCGCGACGATGCGCCAGGCGCGCCGGGACCTCGACAGCGTGCTGGCCCAGGGCCCCGGTACCCTCGGCGACCTCGACGCGCTCCTGGAGAGCGCCCGGCCCGGGCTGGACTGCCTGCTGTCGGCGGCCGCCGTGCAGACCGTCCCGGTCTTCGACGCCGCCAACGGGGCGAGGATCAACCACGTCCTCCGGATGGTTCCGACCCTCCAGGCGCTGGTGTCGGACGTCCGGGTGAAGGAAGGCAAGGGCAGCGCCCTGCGCACCACCGCGGTGATCACCGTGGCGGGCCCGCCGCAGGCCGCCGAGTACGCCACCCCGACGCCGAAGCCCACTGCGCCGGCCCTCTCCCTTTGCCCTGCGTCCAGGGGGAAGGGCTCCGCGAAGTCCGGCGGCAAGCCCCGCTCCGGGAACGGCTCCACGGCGGGGACCGCGGCGAAGGAGCGGACGCCGAAGGCGCTCTCGACCCGCCCGGTCAGCGCGGACGGCGATCGCCGCTCCCCGCTGTCGCGCGCACTTCCCCTGCTGCCGCCCGCGCTCGCCGCCGTGGTGGTGCTGGCCGTCGCCGCCAACGTCGCCAGGACGCTCGTGCGCCGCCGATTCGGCGCCCGCCGATGAATGGAGGACCAGTGAAGACCGAGACGACCGAGGACATCCGCTCGCCGGCCGCCGAAGAGAAGGACGCGGAACCCGCCACGGCAGAGAAGAAAGACGAGCCTGCCGCGGACGAGAAGGCCGCGGACTCCGCTTCGGCGGAGGAGACCGAGAAGACCGAGGACGGCGAAGCCGAGGCTCAACACGACGACCCCGGCGAATCCGCAGCCAAGGACGCGACCGCGGAAGCGGACGCCCCGGAGAACCGGCCGTCATGGCGCAGCCGGATGCTCGGCCTCCTGACCGGGCAGATCACCGCCAAGCTCCTCGTCGCCGCGGTCCTGATCGCCTCCATCGTCACCGCCGGACTGCAGTGGCATCGGGCGGACAAGGCCGACACCCGAGCCGACGAACGTCGGCAGGTCGGCGACAGCGCGGGCAGGTTCGGGCAGGCCCTGCTCAGCTACGACCACACCCGGCTCCAGGCCGCCCGCAACACGGTGCTGTCGCTGGCGTCCGACGACTTCGCCAAGACCTACGACCAGGCGTTCACCGGCGGGCTCGAAGGCATCATCACCAAGCTCAAGGCCGATGCCTCCGCGACCGTCCGCACCGTCTACGTCGGCGACGTCGACGGGAGCAACGCCCGCGCCGTCGTCGTGATGGACAGCGAGGTCCACAGCACCGCCGGGACTCGCAATGTCCTCGGCTCCTACCTCGACATGAAGCTCGCCCGCAGCCACGGCACCTGGAAGGTCACCGAGGTCACCTCGATCGGCGCAGCCAACGAGAGCATGACCGACCCCGACGGAAAGCAGCAGACCACGCCCACTCAGCCCGAACCATCGCCATCGCCCGGAGGCTGACGCGCACGAGCCATTGTCCACTCGCCATCCGCTATTGGCGTTGCGCCAATAGCATGGAATTCTGATATCCCCGGCACCTGCAGGAGGACGGCCATGGGCAACTTCGGAACGAGCGAGATCCTCATCGTGCTGGCCGTGGTGCTGGTCCTGTTCGGATCGACACGGCTCCCGAACCTCGCGCGATCGCTCGGCAGGTCGGCGCGCATCCTGCGGGACGAGACGCAGGGACTGCGGAACGACGAGGCCGCACCCGAGGACACCCGGGGGGAAACCGGCGAGCACGTCGCCCCGAGCACCGGTGCCGCCGCACCTCGCACGGTCTCCCTCCAGGGCGGTCCCGCCGGACTGCGCGAGCGGGCGGCACTGCTGCGCGCGGAAGCCGCGCGACTCGAACACCCAGGTCAGCCGACCACGACGGAGGCGAAATGAGCATTTACGAGTCGATCGGCGGCGAGGCGGCCCTGACGGCCGTGGTGGACGACCTCTACGACCGGATCCTCGCCGACGGCACGCTGAACGCGTTCTTCACCGGCATGAACCTCGGCAAGCTGAAAGGCCGCCAGGTCGAGTTCTTCGCGCAGGCGCTCGGCGGCCCGGCCGTCTACCAGGGGAGGACGATGAAGGACGTCCATCGCGGGCTCGGGATCGGGCGCGACCACTTCGACCGGGTCGCCGAGCACCTGGTGGACTCGCTCGCCGCGGCCGGCGTCCCGGAGGCGACCATCGCCGAGATCGCCGCCGTGGTGATGCCCCTGGCGGACGACATCGTGTCCGGCAGGCCCACGCTGAAGGCCGTAGCGCCGGAGGGACGGTGAGAGATGCTCCTCGTCCTCAGCTGAACTGGGAATACCTCGCTCTTCGATGGTCATGGGGCGGCGATGGGCGGTGGCGGGGCCCATCGGGTGGTGACGGGGACGCCGTGGTCGGGTTTCAGTTCCTCGGGAATGGCGTAGTGCATGACTCGGCCGCGCGTCAGGGACGTCAGTTCCAGGTGGGTGACCAGGCGTCCGAGCCGGTCGGAGACCTGGGCGGCCCATGGGCCGCGGTCCTCGAAGCGTTCGATGACGCCGAGCAGCGCGGGCGCGATCTTGATGACGCCGTCCCAGCGGGACCGGGGGACCTGCAGCCAGTCGGCTGCGGTGTCGCCGACCAGGAACCGGATCAGGGCCGGCACCACGGGGTCGAGCAGGGTGCCGGGGACGACGTCCTCGTACAGGTCGATGAGCTGGCGGGTCAGGTGCGCGCCTTCGGCGGAGGGGCCCATGTGACGCAGCATGTAGCGGTCGGAGAACTCGCGGGCGGCGTGCAGGTCCGGCGGGATGGCGGCCGGGTCGCAGCCCAGGATCGTGCCGACGACGCGCCAGGCGTAGTAGTAGGCTTCGGCGCCTTGCTGGGTCATGTGGATGCCGAGGCGGTGCAGGGCGTCCAGGACCTGGATGCTGAACATCATCAGTCCGCCGAGCATGTCCTCCTGGCAGATCGGCACGGGTTCGGGCCAGCGGCCGGCCTCGTGCAGGTGGCGGCGGATGGAGGCGTGCAGCAGCCGCACCTTCTGTGCGGACGGCAGGAACCGTCCGCCGGCCTCGAAGGCGTCCGGTTGCATGAGGTGGACGGTGAACTGCCCGGTCTCGGCCATGCGGCGCGAGGGGTAGTCCAGCGAGTGCGTCGCCGACAGCAGCCTGGCCACGTGCGGGACCATGTAGCAGGCGGGCATGGACGCGAACGACAGCGCGGTGGAGATGTGCACGTCGTTGTCGATGAAGAACTGCCGGGCCTCCTCCATCACCGTCCAGTCGACCCAGTCGGGCGCGGTGGCGGTGGCGTTCAGGTAGTCGCGGGCGGCATCGGGCAGCCCGTCGGGAAGCGGCTGCCCGGAGGTGGTGAACCAGCGCATCAACGTGTTGAACCGCGCGACGTGACCACCGGTGAACAGCGCCTCCACGGTCGCGTCGGCCAGTTCGTCGCCCTGGAGCCGCAAGGCGTCCATGAAGACGTCGTCATAGGGGCCGGTGCCCGGCAGGCCGGGGGAGGCCGGGGCGTCAGGCATCTGCGGTCACCTCATCGATCAGAAGGGTCAGGGCGCGGGTGGTCTCGGGCGCGAGCCGGACGCCGGCCAGCGCCGTCCGCGCGGCTCCGGCGCGTTCGCCGATCATCTGCCGCACCTGGTCGGCGGCACCGGACCGGCGCATGATCTGCCTGATCCGGTCGGCCTCGGGGACGCCGACCGCGCCGCGCAGCAGCTCCTGCAACTCCTCGCAGTCGGCTCGGCCGGCGTGTTCGAGGGCGAGGGCCAGCAGCGCGGTCGGCTTGCGGCCGGCCAGGTCGTCGAGGTCGGACTTGCCGGTGACCGCCGGGTCGCCGAACACGCCCCACAGGTCGTCGCGGAGCTGGAACGCCTCGCCGAGCGGACGGGTGTAGCCCGCCAGCGCCTCCAGCATCACGGGGGCGGCGCCTCCGAGCACCGCGCCGATCCGCAGCGGCCATTCCACGGTGTAGGAGCCGGTCTTGAACCGGACGATCCGCAGCGACCGCCCGACGTCGGCGGGGGCGCCGGTGCTCAGCAGCTCCAGGCATTCACCGGCGATCAGCTCGCGGCCCATCGCCGTCCACAGCGACACCGCCCGCGCGACGAACGTGCGCGGCAGCCCGGAGGCGTGGAACAGCTGCCCGGCCCAGCCCAGCAGCAGGTCGCCGACCATGATGGCCAGGCCGTCGCCGAGCCGCTGGTGGGCCGTGGGGCGGCCCCGCCGCAGCGGGCTGCGGTCGATGATGTCGTCGTGGACGATCGCCGCCGCGTGCACCAGCTCCAGTGCCGCGGCGGCCCGCACCATCGACTCGGTGTCCGGCTGCCCGGCCGCCCGCCACCCCCAGTAGCAGAACGCGGGACGGATCCGCTTGCCGCCCGCCACCGACACGCGCGCCTGCTCGGCGACCGGCGCCAGGCCGGCGTCCAGCGCCACCAGTTCGGCGACCTCATCGTCCAGGAACTCCTCCAGCGCCCGGTCCACCCGGGCCCGGAGATCACTCACCGGCATCGCTCACGCGCCGCGCCCCGCGCTCGCCCACCCGCCGGGCCAGCACCTCCATATGGGACTCGGACACCGGCGCCGTCCGGCCCCACGCCAGCTCACCGCGCGCCCGCAGCTCCCGGCGGACCTCGCCCCATCCGGGCAGCCGCCGCAGGACGCTCCGCGCGCCGCCCACCACCACGTCGGCGACCCCGGCCGCCAGATACACCACCTCGTCGTGCGATTTGACGGTCTCATCACGACTCATCGGCACTCACCGTTCCGTAGGCGACACCGACAGTAGTAACACGAGGTCTTGGACGTCGCCCCCGAAACGCCCGATCAGCAAGGGACGACTGTCCGTCTGTTACGACCGACGTCGCGTCCTTGCGGCCGCCCTCGTTGAGCACGTCTTCAGATGCGGTCTGCGGTTCTGGTTCTGGGGGCGTCCTGCTCGTAGGGGCGCATGGCGTGCTCGACGAGTGCGACGAGCACCTGCTTCGCCGATGCGCGGAAGCGGGCGTCGCAAAGGAGGACCGGGACCTGCGGATCGACGTCGAGGGCCGCGCGGACCTCCTCCGCCGTGTACGCGTGGCCCCCGTCGAAGCAGTTGACCGCGACGACGAAGGGGGCGGCGCGCTGCTCGAAGAAGTCGATCGCGCCGAAGCTCGCGCTGATCCGCCGGGTGTCGACCAGGACCACCGCGCCCAGAGCGCCCCTGGACAGCTCCTGCCACATGAACCAGAAGCGCTCCTGGCCCGGAGTTCCGAACAGGTAGAGGGCGACGCCGTCGCTGAGGGTGATCCGGCCGAAGTCCATCGCCAGCGTGGTCGTCTCCTTGCCCTCGACGCCCCGGACGTCGTCGACGCCGACGCTGACCTCGGTCATGTACGCCTCGGTCCGCAGCGGGCGGATCTCGCTGACGGAGCCCACGAGGGTCGTCTTGCCGGCGCCGAAACCGCCCGCCACCAGGATCTTGATGGCGACGCGGGGTCCCTCCCCCGGCTCAGAGGGCTCGTAGCTCATCGCGAATCCTCCGCAGCATGTCCAGGTCCGGCCGTTGCGCCGGCGCGTCGCGCACGACGGTGAGCAGGCCGAGCTCGATCAGGTCTCCCGCCAGCACCGCGACGACGCCGAGCGGGAGTTCGAGCTCGGAGGCCAGGTCCGCGACGGTGTACGAACGGCCGGACAAGGCCAGCAGCCTCTCGTGCTCGTGTGTCAGCAGGCCCGGTTCCGGGGCCGGGCGCCCCGTCCCCGACAGGATCGTGACGAGGTCGAGGCGCTGGCCGCGCGGCCGCGTCCGGCCGCGCGTGATGGCGTACGGCCGCACCAACGGCCCCGCGTCCGCGTCGACCCAGCGTTCAGGACGCGTGGAGGCCATCGCGGATCACCCCGCGCCGGAGGACGGCAGGTCGGCCCGCGGCCGTGCCGCGAGATGCTGGCTGACCCGCTTCACCAGCATCGTCATCTCGTAGGCGACCAGTCCCGCGTTGGCGCCCGCCTCGCTCAGCAATGCCAGGCAGCTGCCCGATCCGGCGGGGACGACGAAGAACAGCCCCGCCTCCAGCTCGATGACCGCCTGCCTCACCTCGCCCGCGTCCAGGTGGGGCTGGGCGCCGTTCGCGACGCTGTACAGGCCGGCGGCGAGCGCGGCCAGGTACTCCGCCTCGTCCCGGGACAGATCGCGGCAGGCGCCCATCACCAGCCCGTCGCGGGACAGGACCAGTGCGTTGCGGATCTGGCCGACCCGTTCGATGAGGTCGTCGAGCATCCAGCCGAGCGCGCCCGCGTCCGCGAACACCGGTGACGGCCCTTCCCATCCGGCGTGTCCGTTCACATGTCCTCCCCGTTGTCTTCCCGCCCGCGACTCCAGCCGCCCTGCAACGAGCTCCACAGGTCGCGCGACGCGTCGGCGGAATGGCCCAGCCCGCCGCCGTTCGCGCCCGTGTCGTTCGGGCCCTCCTGCTGCCCCGGCGCCGGGACGCCCTCGGCGCCGGCCCTGACATCGCGCAGCTGCGGAGCGAGGTTGGCCATCTTCCGCCGGCGGGTCAGGGGCGGGCGGGGGCCGTTGGGGTCCGCCGGCGGGCCGTGCTCCGCTGGCGGTTCGTGCTCCGCCGACGGGACGGCGGAGCCGCCGTTGGGGTACAGCGGCTCGGCCCGGGCGACCGTCGACGTGCCGTACGGCGAGGCCGGTTCGTCCTGCCAGGGGATCACCGGCTGCGCACGCTCGGCGGCGGGCACCGGGCGGGGACGCTCGGCCGGCGATTGCAGGGCGCCCACGACGAGGCTCCTGGGCAGCACGACGATCGCGGTCGTCCCGCTGTAGCCGGACTCCTGCAGGCGCACCTTGATGCCGTGCCGGGCGGCGAGGCGGGAGACGACGAAGAGCCCGAGCCGGTCGGTGTCGGCGAGGTCGAACTCCGGCGGGCTCGCCAGCAGCTCGTTCAGCCGCGCTCGCTCGGACTCGTTCATGCCGATGCCCCGGTCGATGATCTCGATCGCGAACCCGTTGCCGACGGTCTCGCCGCGCACGAGCACCTCGGTGTTGGGCGGGGAGAAGGCCGTGGCGTTCTCGATCAGCTCGGCGAGCATGTGCACGACGTCGGCGACCACGGCCCCGGTCAGCGCGGTCGGCTCCGCCGTGCGCACCTCGACCCGCTCATAGTCCTCCACCTCGGCGATGGCGGCGCGCACCACGTCCTCCATCCGGGCGGGCTTGCTCCACTCGCGGCCGGGGGGCGCGCCGGAGAGGATGACCAGGCCTTCGGCGTGGCGCCGCATCCTCGTGGTGAGGTGGTCGAGCCGGAACAGGTCCTGGAGCGCCTCGGGGTCGGTGACCCGGCGTTCCATGCCGTCGAGCATGCGCAGCTGGCGGTGCAGCAGCGACTGGCTCCGCCAGGCCAGGTTGAGGAACACGCGGCTGATGCCCTGGCGCAGCTTCGACTCGCCGACGGCGCTCTGCACGGCCACGCGCTGGGCCTGCGTGAAGGCGTCGGCGACCCGTCCGATCTCGGTCGTCCTGGCCGCGCTGATCGGCGGCGCCTCCGCGTTCAGGTCGACCGGTTCACCGCGGCGCAGCAGGCCGACCAGGCGGGGCAATCGCTCCTCCGCCAGCATCCGCGCGGCCCTCTGCAGGTCGCGCAGCTCGCGGACCAGCCTGCGGCCGAACAGGGCCGACAGCAGGACGGAGGCGATCACGGCCAGCAGGCCGACGCCGCCCGCGACCACCAGCTTGACCATGATCTGGTTACCGATCGACTTGGCCTGCCCGGTGAGGATGGTGCCCGAGCGGATGACCGCCTGCCCGAGAGTCTGCAGCAGCCGGGGGGCGAGCTGGCCCAGGGCGCCCGCGGTCTGCGCGGCCGGCCGGCCGCGCGCCTCCAACAGTGACGTCTCCAGCTGCCGGAAGCGCACGTAGTCCTGCGAGTCGGCCACCTGCTGCACGGGGACGCGCATCTTGCCGGTGAGCTCGGCGAGACCGGTGTCGAAGTACTGGCGTCCGGCTCCGACCCACTGCCCGAGCGCCGACCGCTCCGGCACGCTCAGCTGCCCGCCTCCGAGCGCGGCGGCGCCGGCCAGCGTGCTCTCCCGCTGCATGAACTCCACCGCCCAGCTCAGGCTGTTCAGCGCGCGCGCGGACTGGTAGACGCCGAGGTCGTTGACGAGCGACAGGCTGCTGAACAGCTCGTTGGCCCGGCCGACCATCGAGCCGTACCGGTCGATGATGTCCAGGCGGGGGAGCGAGCCGCGGTCGACGCCGCCGCGCAGCGTCCCGAGGCGTCCGAGCTGGTCGACCAGCTCGCCTGTCCGCTGCTTGACGAGCTTGTCGGACGGGCCGCTCAGCTTGGCGTTCAGCGCGGTGCGGCGGAACGCGGCCAACGCCCGGTCGGTCTTGGCGCGCTGAGCCGCAAGCGCGCCGCCGTCGCGGTGGGCCGACGCGATGTACATGACCGAGTTGCCGCGTTCGAGCTGCAGCTGGATGGAAAGCGTGCTGGCCGGGATTCCGATCTTGTCGTAGGCCCGCGAGACGGCGTTCTTGGTGAGCGCCGGGCCGAGGGTCAGACTTGCGGCGAAGCCCCACAGCGCCACGAGGGAGGCCAGCGGCACCAGGAGCAGGATCACCAGCTGCGTCCGGATCGTGCGCCGCCGAGGAGCCCTGCGGTGCACGGGCTGAGGGCCTGGGGACGGCTCGATGCCCGGGCCGGCGGCGGGGGTCATCGGCGGCACCCCCGCAATGGCGGCGCGGGCCTGCGTCCATGCCGTTCTCCGAGCATTCCCAAGCCTCTCGCCGCGGCCCCATGTCCTCAAAAGGTGATCCTGTGACGCGCATCACCCCAGGACGCATTGCACCACCATGCGCCCGTGAACACAAGGAATCAGAGATTGAATCCCAAAGTGAACTGCGAAAAGGGGTTTGTCAGGGCCCTGTGCCTCCTGGGCGAACCTGCGCATTTGCACGCTTGAGTCCCCAAAGGAGACTGTGACGACGCGAGTGCATACCGTAGCCGTCCATTCGGCGGGCCCTCGAATCGGGCGCCCCTTCGCCGCCGATGGAATTCTCCTGCAACCGGCAGGGCCATCGCGGATTACGCAGCAGTGTCCACCGGGTCACTCATGGCGTCGCCCACTGAATGGGCGGCTCATTCGTTCGCCGCGGGTGTCATCGGCATGTTCCGGAAATCGGCCTCGCGGTCGCTGTCGCGCAGGAGTCCGTCGTGGGCGCGCTCCCCGACGATCCGGGCGCGCCCGAGGAGGGCGACACGGTCGGCGCAGTCGATGGCTTGTTTCCGGTGCGCCACCATCCACTCGACATCGGTCAAGCCACCACGACCCATCACCCCACAGTGACCCAACCAACGCTCACGGTCAGCCGATCGATGGACCGGCCCCAGGCTCCGATTGCGCGGTCGCCGAGACGTGATTACCGTGACCGTCGTCACGTTGGGGCGCGGTCGGCTTTGATTGAGGGGCGGACATGGCGCAGACGGCGCATTCTGGGGCGGCCGCATCATTCGCGGAGCTGCCCGACGAACTGACCGATCTGCTTCGCCGTCAGGTCGAAGCACTCACCCACGAAATCGTCGCCGAGATTCAGCGGTGCCTGCCGGAATTCGAGCCCCTGGTCGAGGCGGACCGCGCCTCCGCGCACACCGCCGTTTCCCGCTGGCTGCACCAGTTCATCGACGGCATCGCCGACCCGGCCCGCGCCACCGAACACAACGCCTCGCTGTATCGGGCGCTCGGCCGGTCGGAATACATCGCAGGACGCAGCCTGGACTCTTTGCAAAGCGCGTTCAGAGTCGGCGCCCGGGTCAGCTGGCGGTTCTACTCCCGGCTCGGCAAGCACGCCCACCTGTCGCCCGACACCATGTATCTGCTCGCCGAGACGGTATTCGCCTTCGTCGAAGAGGCCGGCGCCCACGCGGTCAACGGGTACGCGGCGCTGAGCGCCGAACTGGCCGGGGACGTCCAGCGCAAACGCCAGCGACTGCTGGAACTCCTCGTCGCCGGCCCCTCCCTGGCATCATCCAGCCGGATCGCCGAGCTCGCCGAACAAGCTCGCTGGCCATTGCCTCCCACGCTGGCCTGTGTGGCGCTCGGCGAGCCCTGGACCCCTGGCCACGCGGTCCCACCTGCCCTGGGCGAGGAGGTGCTCATGGACCTCGACCGGCCCGACCCCTTCCTGATCGTCGGTGACCCCGACGTGCCCGGCCGCAGCGGCCAACTGCTGCGCGCCCTCAACGACGGCCAGGTCAGCATCGGACCCACCGTCGCATTGACCCAAGCGTCCCTGTCCCTGCGCCTTGCCCGCCACGGACTCGACCTCGCCCGCCGCGGCACCATCCCCGACTACCCGGTCCTTTGCGGCCAACATCTGACGACATTGGTGCTGCTGCAGGACGAATCACTCACCCAGCTACTGGTCGAACGCTGCATGGCCCCCTTCTCCCACCTCACCCCGCCCAGCAGGGAAAGGCTGACCCAGACCCTTTACGCCTGGCTGCGATCCCAGGGCCGCATCGTCGACGCATCCCGGCTGCTGCACCTGCACCCGCAGACCGTCCGATACCGCATGCGACAGCTGGAAGAACTCTTCGGTCACCAACTCCACGACGCCGACTGGCGCTTTGAGATGGAGACGGGCCTGCGCATCCATTTCCTCCCAGCCGAACCAACACCCTCGCACCAGCCACCACCCCGCCAGCCGTGACCAGCTCAACGCCACCGCCGAGCGACAGCCCTTCCTGTCGAGCCCCCGATGCAGCGAACGTGGTAGTGGGCTCCTCGGCCGGCCGCGAACGCGTAGCAACATGCAGCCCGAATCGCCGTCAGGTGAGTGCCTGAAATCTACAGCGTAAAGGAGGTGGCTTATTGCTCTGCGAACAAGAGCGGCTTTGCGTTCCGAGTCGGCCTTAACCCCGGCCGAGGCGCCGCAGGCATGCGAGCCGACCGTCTTCTCGGTGATGACGCGGCGTTCGGCGATGCCACGGTCGGACAGGCCCTGCGCCATCAGCGTGAGCACGTCGCGCTCGCGCGGCGTCAGTGAGGCGAGCGAGTCCGGGCCGGGACCGGGGGCGACCAGATCGGCGACGACCTCCGGGTCGATGGCGGCCTCGCCGGCGGCTAGGCGGTCCAGGGCGTCGCCGAGCACCGCCGGCTCGAACAGCCGGTCCTTCAGCAGGTAGCCGACGCGGGACGCGCCGGTGCGCAGTAGCTCGGCCGCGTAGGACGTCTCGACATACTTGGACAGGACGAGCACCGCCGTGCGGGAGTGGCGGTCGCGGATGTGCGCGGCGAGCCGCAGCCCCTCGTGCCCGAGCCCGTACAGCACGCTGACCAGCCTCTCGCGCTCCAACAGCGCGTCCTCGGCGACGATCAGCCTCATGGCCGGTCCGGTCCGGCGGGCAGCGCCGGGGTGAGCGGCAGGTCGGCGCCCCAGGCACGCAGAAGTCCACGACCTTCACCTATTCCTGCAGATAACCCGGCCATTCCCGGCGGTGGCAGGGCGCCGCTACGGAACGTCCGGCGCTCGTGTGCGATGCCGCCGCTTGGCGAGAACCGCCACGATCTCACCGACGCCGAGGACGATCAGCGTCAAAAGCAGGGGAACATGGCCGGGTTGAAGGATGCCCGCTCATGCCGATGACCGGGCGTCCGACCCTCGGTCACCCTGTGATTCCGCCTGGTGGCCTGCGTCGGGGTACCGACGCCGCAGGCGGCAGCGGCGGCAGCGGTGAGGGCGCTGGTGAGGCTTGGAACGCTTGGATCATGAGTGCGGCGAAGCGCCGGGAGGCCGCGATTCCGGCTGGCGGTGTACTCGCGCGGATGCCGTCGTTGGCCCTGATCACGAGGATGAGATCGTCCAGGACGGCGTCGGGACGCAGGCGGCCGGTGCCCTTGGCGCGGCGCATCAGTTCGGCTGCGGAGGTCAGCGAGGAAGAGCGGTTCGCGGCGAAATCCATCGCGCGTGGGAAGGCGGACTTGAAGGCCGTGATGAAGCCGCGGTCGCGTGCTTGCAGCTCACACAGCTTCTCAACCGTCACGCAGAAGCCGTGCCAGGGATCGGGGTCGGCGAGCCCTTCGTCCAGGATGGATCGCCATGCCAGCATCTGGTCGGTGAACGCCTCGGCGACCAGCATGTCCTTGGTCGGGAAATGGCGGTAGACGGTCGCGGGCCCGACTTCGGCGCGTCGGGCGATCTCGCGGATCGGCACGTCCAAGCCGTCGGTGACGAACGCCGAGCGGGTCGCGTTGAGGATGCGGTCGCGGTTGTCCCGGGCGTCGGAACGCAGGTTGCGAGGCAAACGAGCGGTCACCGCTATCACTTTAGTTAGACGGATGGGGGTGCCCCACTACGGTCGGCTGATCAGTCCTGATCGAGCAGATCACGCCACCACGGGACCCAATCCTGGGAAAGACAGGGCAGAGCATGAATTCCACCAGGTACGACGGAGACACCTGGGACTTGGCCTCCAGCGTCGGCGCGACCGCAACCATGGCCGCCGCAACACGGTCGATAGCGACCCGCACGGATCAAGCGCTCATCGACGACCCGTTCGCCGAACCGCTCGTCCGGGCGGTCGGCATCGACCTCCTCACCCGACTGGCGACCGGCGAGGTGGCCCCCGACGACTTGGTCGGGCACGCGGCGATCGATGGAGCCAAGGTACGGACCAAGTTCTACGACGAGTTCTTCCTCGACGCGACGAGCGCGGACATCGCACAGGTCGTGATCCTGGCCTCGGGACTGGACTCCCGCGCGTACCGACTGCCCTGGCCGGCTGGGACCGTGGTGTACGAGGTCGACCAGCCGCGGGTCATCGAGTTCAAGACCCGAACCCTGGCCGCGCTGGGCGCAGCGCCCGCCGCCGACCGGCGAGTGATCGCGGTCGATCTGCGCGATGACTGGCCCGCCGCACTGCGCGCCGCCGGATTCGACCCGGCCCGACCGACCGCGTGGAGCGCCGAGGGCCTGCTGGGCTACCTGCCGCCCGAGGCGCAGGACAGCTTGCTGGACTCCATCACCGAACTCAGCGCGCTGGGAAGCCGGGTGGCCACCGAAAGCAGGCCCAACCCGCGACCGGGCGACGAGGATCAGACGAAGGAAGGCCTTCACCGCATCTACGAACGCTGGCGTGCGCACGGTTTCGATCTCGACCACGCGCGGCTGCGCTATTTCGGTGAGCGCAACGAAGCGGCTTCCTACCTGGCCGACCTCGGCTGGACTCTGAACACCATCACCATCCGAGACCTGCTCGCCGCCAACGACCTTCCGCCCATCAAGGACGACGACCTGCGCATGGCGGACGTGCTTTACGTCAGCGGTGCCCTCAACAAGACCACCAAGTAGCAGCCGCCCTCGGTGACGTGGGTGAGCGCCGTGCCGCCGGTGTCGTTCGCTAGTGGTGACCGGCGGTTCCTTGGTCAGTCGGCTGTGGCGAGGCATCCGTGTTCTGTGGGTAGTCCTTCGCACCGCTGTGCCCAGTCGCGGAGGTCGGCGGCGAATCTGGTCGACAACCGGTCGAGGTAACCGTCCGGGTTTTCGTTCCTGCTCCGCGCGGCCATCTGCAACTCGCTTAGCATGACCTGTTGGGTGCCCTGCATGAAGTCCTTGTAGCCGAGGTCGTTGAGCCTGCCGATCAGCGGGTCGATGAGCTTGCCGATGCAGCCCCGCACACGGTCGTCGGGGTCGTCGCGCCAGATGCCGTAGAGGCGGACGGCGACCGCGCGCAGGGCGCTCTCGTTGGTCGGTCCGGCCAGCGTCATGTTCACCAGTGCCTCGACCAGCAGCAGCTTGGCCCGTGGGCTGAGATCGGACACCCAGCAGCCCTCCACCGCACTCGGCCAGTGCAGGGACTGGCAGGGATTGAGGCGGGTCGAGTGGCGGCACAGCAGCTCGGCGGCGATGAGCTGCGCGTTGGGCGATGCCGAGCGTAGTGCCGCATCGATGACGAGCACGGCGGTCTCATGGGAGACACGCGGATTCTCCGGCGACCACAGGTCGACCAGGAGAGTCACGGCGAGATCGGCGTTGTCGAGCTTGGTGAGCGCGAGGAGCCCGGAGGCCAGCGCGGCCGGATCGGACGAGCCCCCGTCAGCGGGGGCGATCAGCTGCCCCGCGCGCATTGCCGAGTCCAGTCTGAGCCGGCGGCTCTGTTCGGTTTGCTCTGTCTGCAGCCGGTGCTCGGTCTGGCGGTTCACCATGAATCCGATCAGCGATACCGATGCGGTGACCAGAACGCCGACGAACGTGAGCACGGCCGCGAGCCGCGCAGCCTCCCCATCTCCCAGGTGGAGCGGACCGAACAGCAGGCCCGTGGGTAGGACGAACATCACCAGCAGCACGGTGGCCGCGAAGAAGACGATTCTCCTGTCGTCCTGGCTCATGCTGTCTCCTCGCGATCCGGGGGACCATCGTGGCGCGCAACTCACGGAGGCCGCCACGTTCAGGCCTCAACCGGACACGCCTCGTCTCCTACCGAGCGGGAGATCGGCGGGCCACCCTGGACCTGGCCGAACACCTAGGCCGCGACAAACTCCCCTTCAAGGCCGACGTCCGCCGCGTCAAAGCCCTCGGCTTCCCGAGTGCTGCTTCAGCCCCAACATTTTCTTTTGCCGCAGAGCGATCGTCGTAGGGGCCGTCTAGGTGCGCGGGTGTCTGACTCGAGCGGGGGTGCTAGAAGGACCATGTCCGTAAATGCGCAGGGCGGCTGACCGCGGTCTCGGCCTGGCCGGCTCCGCTCATCCCGGATCTGTGCTGGGCTGATCGGCTGCGGTGTCGAGGTCGCCGACGAGCGTGTCCGGCGCGCGCATGCGCCAGGCGTCGGTGATGAGCTCTTCCAGACGGTCGAGGTCCACTTCGCCCAGCCACAGCATGACCAGAGGCATCCCGTCGTAGGCGGGTGTGGTGAAGAAGCGTTCCGGCTCACCGAGCAGCAACGCCTGCTTCTCCGCCTCGTCGCCGACGTACAGTACGGCGATGTCGGTCCGGATGACGCGCGGCTTACCCGGTCTGCGCTCGGGATAGGACCAGACGAACCCTTTGCCGCCGACCCGGAAATCGAAGCCGTCGCTGTCGATCTCGACCACGTGAGGTAGCACGAGTGCCAACCGGCGAACGTCTTCGGCGTCAGCCATCCTGGTCGCTCCCAGACACCGGTTTCCGCACACGTGCAGGCTATCGGCCCACAAACCGCGAAGGGGCCCGAGGCAGCCGGCACTGCCGCAGCCGGGTGCTCCAAAGTACTCGCAGGTGTGATCCACGCTCTCGTCTCGCGTGGCTGGTGGTGAAGTTGTTGGTGTGGCCAGGTGGGCCTGGGACCGAAGTCGCAGTCGAGGCGTTGGCCATGAGGGAGGCGGAGGCGGAAGCGGTTTCTGGCGTATCGGAGGCCCCATCCCCCCTGTGCGCATACGCTACTGAAAGCGCGCACCTGGATACGTGAGGTCACTGGAGTGGCCTGCCGGCCTGCCCGCCTGCCCCGGACCCTGGCAGACCCCCCACCCGCACGCGTGCCCACCAGCACGCCCCGACCATGCCACGGCGCGGACCGGCCGGACCCACATTCCGGACCGCACCAGCCCGGGCAAGTCCCTGCGCGCCGTGCGGGGACCTGCCATGCACCCTCACCTGCTACCGATCACATTGCGCCCTGACGGTCACGCCACCATCAGCCCCGCCGGGGAACTGGACATCGCCACCGCCCCCATACTGCGCGGCGCTCTCGCCAAGGCCGCCGCCTGCGCCCGCTACGGAGTCGTGGTGGAACTCAGCCAGGTCAGCTTCATGGACGCCAGCGGCCTGACACCTCTGATCACCGCCCGCCGCCAGACCCGACACCTGCCGCACGGACTCCGCCTGGCACACGTCCCCGACCACATTCAACTCCTGCTGCACCTGACCGGACTGGCGACCGCCCTGCCGGCCTACCCCACCATCCGCGCCGCCATCCGCGCCGCCCCCGCCGCCGAGTAACAGTCGGCCCGCATCACAGCGGCGACGACATGCAACAGCGCGAGCCGCGAGGTCGTCGAGGACCTCAATTGCTGACTCGATGACGCCTCGTCCATCGGGACCGGCTGTGGGGGAGGGCAGGGCAGGCCGCGGGCGATCTCTGCGATGTCGGCTTCGGTGGGGATCAGTGGGTTGGTCCGCCGTAGATGGCGTTGGCCAGTTCGTGGAGCGTCACGTGCTTCTCTCGGGGCCCGTGCGGTGGGCATTGGTGTCCCCTCGTCCTTGGGTGCAGGCCCCCGGATGGACCAGCGCGTGTAGGAGCGTGCCGACATGCCTGGGTGCAGTACATCGGTGCCGAGCACGGATGCCGCCACGCACGCCTCGAATCCGTGGCGGGCGCGGATGTCTGATGGGCCCGCTCTGGCTCAGGGTCGGTACCAGCCACAGATCGGCCGCGGCCATGGCCGCCTCACCGGGTGCGATGCGCCCACGGTGCGCATCAACTCAGGCCAGAGCACCGGCCCGTTCGGTCCCGACGCGTAGAGAGAAGGACATCGTGAAGGCACGCAGGAAGAGTTTCGGGACGTGGGTGAGGGGTGCATTGGCCGGCGCCTTGACCACGCGTGCAATGAGAACGTGGGCGTCGGCGGTGGTCCTCGGCCTCCTCGTCCTCGCCTCTCAGACGCTTGGAGCCCCGTCGGCGGGGGCGACCAGTATTCCGGTCGGCTCCGTTCACGCCGTCTCCGCATCGTCCCCGGTCAACACCCTGGCGTCGAAGGAGCCCTTCCGCGCGAAGTGCCCCTCCGGGCAGCGGGTGCTCGGGGGCGGCGCGCTCACGGTCGGCGGCGTCCACGCCGTCATCACCGAGTTGCAGCCGATCCACACCGCGGCCGGGGACAGTTTCGAGGCCAACGCGGCTGCGGACCAGTTCGGCATCCCCGTGGCCTGGAACTTCCAGGTGTTCGCGTTCTGCGCCACCGTCCCTGACGCGCTGGGCCTGCGGATCACCTCCCATGCCAACGCACCGACATCGAATCCCAACGACCAGGCCGCGGTGGGTTGCACGACGGGTCAGGTCATCGGCGCCGGCGGCAAGATCGACAACGGCAACGGACAGGTGGACCTGGGCCTGACCACCAACACCAGCGGATCGTTCCCGACCAGCGTCGCCGCCTTCGCCAAGGAGGACGCCGACGGGTTCGCCGGCAACTACACCGTCACCGGCTACTCGGTGTGCGCGAAGGCGAACGTGTTCGGCGACTTCCAGCAGTTCAAGACAGGAGCGGTCCAGCAGGCGAGCGTCCCCTGCCCGCCCGGGACGGGCCTCATCGGCCTCGCCGGCTCCACATCGGTCCCGGGCGCACACCTCCAGCAGATCGCGCCGCACACGGCGAACGCACCTACCCTCGGCGACTTCGGTGTGCAGACGTCGGTCCCGCGAAGTGAACCCTTGTCCATGGAGACGATCGTCTTCTGCGCCAACTAGGCCCTATGGGAGCACGCCCCGTCCGGGCGTGCTCCCTGTGGTGCTGCCGCACCGGCCGCGGACGTCCGTGGTCCGCACACGCGGCGCTGCGCCGAAGGTCCTCGTTGACATAGCGGCCGCAGACCTCGGCAGTGTCGAAGAACGTGATGCCCGTCGACATGCCCCTGAGCACACCGCTCATGTCGCCGCGGCTTGAGGGCAGGAAGCCTTGTTGCGTGCACAATCGGGGCATGGCCAATGAGGCTGCATCTCCGGCGGTAAGCATTTCGGCCCGCGAGTCCGAGGTCCTGGCCGCGCTCGGGGAACACCTGACCAACGCCGAGATCGGGGCCCGGCTGTTCATCTCCGTCCGCACCGTCGAGAGTCACGTCTCGTCACTGCTGCGCAAGCTCCGGGTGGACGACCGCCGCGCCCTGGCCGCGCTCTCGGCGCACCTGCCCGCCGGGACGGCGGTCGCGGGGAGCGCGCCGACGGCGGTCGCGGCGCTGCCGTCGCCGCTGACGCCGTTCGTGGGGCGGGTGGCCGAGCGGGCGGCGTTGACGCGGGCGCTGCGCGAGCACCGGCTGGTCACGGCCACCGGGCCGGGCGGGATCGGCAAGACGCGGCTGGCCCTGAGCGTCGCCGCCGACGTGGGCGACCGGTTCGCCGACGGCGTCTGGTACGTCAACCTGGTGCCGGTCACCGACCCGGTGATGATCGCGTCGACGATCGCGGACGCGCTCGGCCTTGGGGAGAGCCCGAGCCGCTCGGCGACCGACAGCGTCCTCGGCTGGCTTGCCGGCCGGGAGACGCTGCTCGTGCTGGACAACTGCGAGCATCTGCTGGACGGCGTGGTCGTCCTGCTGGAACGGCTCCTGGCCGGCAGTCCCCGGCTGGTGGTGCTCGCCACCAGCCGATCCCGGCTGCTGGTGCCCTTCGAAGGGGTGTACCCGGTGCCCGGCCTCTCCGTCGAAGCCGGCGACGGCGGCCCCGGTGACGCGGTCGAGCTGTTCCACGGCCGGGTCGCGGCCGGCGGCAACCGGCTCAGGCCCGGCGACGAGAAGCGCGTCGCGTCGGTCTGCCGGGGTCTGGACGGCATGGCGCTGGCGATCGAACTGGCCGCCGCCCGCTACGCGTCGCTCGGTCTCGACGGGCTCGAGGCGGGGCTGGCCGACCGGCTCCGGCTGCTGACCGGCGGACCGCGGATCGATGACCGGCACCGCTCGTTGCGCTCGACGCTCGACTGGAGTCATGCGCTGCTGCCCGGCCCCGAACAGGCGGTACTGCGCCGGATCTCGGTCTTCGCCGGCCCGTTCACCGCCGGCGCCGCCGCGACGGTCCTGGCCGGCTGGCCGCCGGTGCCGGCCCGCGCCGTCGCGACGAGCCTGGCCGGCCTCGCCGACCAGAGCCTGCTGACGGCGATCCCCGAACCGGGCGGGACGCGCTACCGCGTCTTGGAGACCATCCGCCAGTACGGGGCGGACCGGCTCGAAGACGCGGACGAGTCCGCCGAGGCGCATGCGCGCCACCTCGGCTGGTGCCTGGCGGAGAGCGCGGAGCTCCAGGCCGCGGCGCGCGAGCCCACCGGCGCCTGGCGGGCCGCGTTCGACCGGGTGGCCGACGAGCTGCGGGCCGCCCTGACCTGGGCCGCGAGCGCCGCGGATCGGGCTCCCGATGCCTACCGGCTGGCGATAGGACTGGCCGAGCTGACCTTCGCCCGGGGCATGCCCGGGGAGTCGCAGCGGCGTTACCAGCAGGCGGCCGGACTGGCGGCGGACGATCGCGCGGCCGCCGCCGCCTTGCGCGGTGCGGCGGGTGCCGCGGAATCCCGGCAGTTCGGTACCGAGGCACTGCGGCTGCGCAGGGCCGCCGCGGACGCGGCGATACGAGCGGGCGACCGGGCCGAAGCGGCGACCGATCTCGGCCGGAACGCCGAACTGATCACCCGCGGTCCGGGGCTGATGAACACCGGGCCGGTGGCCGGGCAGGTGGAGGCGCTGATCGCGGAAGGTCGGGAACTGGCCGGCGGCGACCCGGCCGCGCGGGCCCGGCTGCTCACCGCCGAGGCGTTCAACGGCGCGACCGACGACCCGGCCACCGCCGGACTCGTCGAGCGCGCGCTCACCCTGGCCCGCCGCATCGGCGACCCGCTGATCGAGAGCGCCGCGCTCGATCAGCTCACCGCGATCCAGCTGGTGCGCGGCGAGATCCGGGCCGCGGCGGCCAGCGCCTCGCGCCGCATCGAACTGATGGCCCCGCTGCCGGTGACGGCCGTGAGCGGGCTGGAGTTCTTCGACGGGTTCACCATGGCCTCCGACTGCGCCGTCGCCGCCGGCGACCTGCCCGCCGCGCGGAGCCACGCCGAGCACCTGCGGGACCTGCCGTTCAACCGGGAGGAGGGCCACCTGGCGACCGTGCGGCTGCTCGTCGTCACGGCGCTCGCGGGCGACTGGGACGAGACGGCCGCGCTGGCGGAGCGGTTCCACGAAGGCTGGAACCGGGCCGGGCGGCCCCGTGCGGGCAACCTCGCGCGCGGCGCGTACGCGGCCGCGATGGTCTACGGGCTGCGCGGCGACGACGACGCCCGTGCGGAGTGGCTGGGCATCGTCGACGCCCTGACGACGCCGGACCGCTCGATGGCGGAGCTCGGTTACGGCGAGTTCTTCGACGCCCTGCTTCTGCTGCACCGCGGTCCGCCCCAGCACGCGGTGGAGGTGCTGGCCACCCCTCCGGAGCAGCTGACGCAGTGGTTCAACAGCGTCTGGCGTCCCTGGAACGCCGCGCTGTGGGCCGAGGCGTCCGTCCTGTCCGGGCACCAGGACGCGGCCGGACGCCTCGGGCACGCACGCGTGATGGCGGCGGGCAACCCGGTCGCCACCGCCATCGTCGATCGCGCGGCGGCCATGACGGCCGGGACGGGACAAGGCGGCGGCCACAACGCTCTGCGCGCCGCGGCCGCCGCCTTCGCGGACGCCGGATGCCGCTACCAGTGGGCCCGCACGCTCGTGTTCCTCGGCGGGGAGCAGCGGGCGCAGGGCGAGTCCGAGCTGGCACGGATGGGCGCGGTGCCTACGGCCTGGCCTCCAGGATGATGTTGAACGGGGTCTCGGCCGCCCGCCGCACCCGGCTGAACCCGGCCTCGCGCAGCACCTCGGCCAGCCGGCGTTCGCCGGCCTGCGCGCCCAGCCCCAGTCCGACCTCCTGGGCCAGCGAGCCCGGCGTGCAGATCACGGTGGACAGGCCGTAGTAGACCCGCCCGACCGGGTTCAGGTTCTCCTCCAGCGCGTCGCCCGCGTACGGCTCGACCAGCAGCAGCGTGCCGTCCGGTGCCAGCGACCGCCGGACGCGGCGGGCGGTGGTGACCGGGTCGCCCATGTCGTGCAGGGCGTCGAACAGGCACACCAGGTCGTAGCCCTCGCCGGGGAAGTCCCGTCCGGACGCGACGTCGAACCTCGCCCGCTGCTCCAGGCCGGCCTCCCGCGCGGCCGTGCGGGCGGCCTCGATGGAGGCGCCGTGCGGGTCGAAGCCCGCGAACGTCGACCGCTCGAACGCCCGGGCCATGATGATCGTGGACGCGCCGTGCCCGCATCCGACGTCGGCCACGCTCGCCCCCGCCCGCAGCTTCCCGGCCACGCCGTCCAGCGCCGGCAGCCATTCCTCGACCAGGTGGGCGGCGTAGCCGGGGCGGAAGAACCGCACGATGCCGGAGTACAGCCGGTGGTCGTGCTCGGCCCAGCCGACGCCCGCGCCGGTGCGGAACGCCTCGGCCAGCACGTCGTGGTCGGCGTAGCAGGAGGCGATGGCCTCGAAGGCGCCGCCGAGGAAGACCGGGCTGTCCTCGTCCGCGACGACCATGGCGTGCTCCGCCGGCAGCTCGTAGGTGCCGGCGGCGGGGTCGTAGCCGACATAGCCGCCGGCCGCCTGGTTGCCGAGCCATTCGCGGACGAGGCGCTCGGAGGTGCCGGTGCGCCGCGCCAGCGCGGCCGAGGTGATCGGGCCGGCGCCGGCCATCGCCTTGTAGAGGCCGAGCCGGTCGCCGAGGTGGAGCAGCAGTCCGGAGATCGCGGCCCCCATGTCGACGACCGCCCGTCCGACGAACGCCTGGAGTTCGGCCTCGTCGATCGGCGCGGGGTCGATCGGCGGGTTGCCGGTTGCGGTGGTCATGAACTTCTCCGCTCTTCGGTGCAGGTCCCCGATGGACCTGTGCGAGGAGCGTGCGCCCCGGAGCGGCGAGGGGGCATCCGTGGCCACCACGGAGGCCCCCTCGCCCGTGGCTGGCACGGAGTCACCGGCCCCGTGCCGGGCACGGATACCCGGCGGCCCCGGAGCGGTCACTGTGACCATCTCGAGGTCTCTGCTGTACCGGTCGGTCGGGCTGCCGATGACGCTGGTCCGGTCTGATCTGTCCAAGGATGCCGAGTTACTGGTACTCCGTCACGAGAACCAGGTGTCGCGCCGTCAGGTTGCAGGTCGACCGCGCTCAGTTTCATGGTGGCCGGCTCTTGTTGCGGCGTTGTCTCGTCTGATTCCGCGCCGGCGGCGGGCCGAAGGTCCGCTCCATCGGCCTGGCGATCCGTTTCGGAACCGCCGAGGCGACAACGAGCCGGCACGGGCCGTTCGGGCGTCCTGCTGGTTAGCCGACGACGGTGTTCATGAGCAGGACGCCGCCCAGACCTAGGACGGCGAGGGTCGAGGTGTAGGCGGTGCGGATTTTGATGGTGTCCAGTACGGAGAGGTTCAGGTATTGCTTGAACAGCCAGAAGCCGGGGTCGTTGACGTGGCTGGCGGCGATGCTGCCGCAGGTGACGGCGAGGACCATCAGTTCGGGGGCGGTGCTGGAGTTGTGGAGCAGGGGCAGGACGATGCCTGCGGCGGTGACGACGGCGACGGAGGCGGAGCCGACCGCGATGCGGACCAGGGCCGCGATGCCCCAGGCCAGGATGAGCGGGGAGATGTTCCAGCCGTGGGTGAGATCGGCGATGTAGTCGGCGATCCCGGACTTGACGAGCACCTCCTTGAAGGCGCCGCCGGCCCCGATGACCATGATGATCATGGCGATCGGTTTGACGGCCTCGTTGCACGACTCCATCGCAGCCGACAGCCAGCCATGGGGCGCGGTCGCCGTGCCGGCAGCTGTGCCGGTCGCTGTGCCGGTCGCTGGGGCGGGAGTGGTCGCCGTGGCCGCTCCGCCGCCCTCGTCGGGACGCGCCGCGGCGCCACCATCGGCAGAGTCGGTCGCGACGGCTGTGTGGTCCTGGTCGGCTTTGGCGGCGGCCCGGCCGATCTTGGGTCCGAGGAGGACGACCGCCAGCAGCAGGGCGATGAGCAGCGCGACCGGGGCTTCGCCGAAGAAGCCGATGTAGTCCATGGCCTTGTTGTCGGAACTCGTGCTGAGATCGGCGACGGCCGAGACCGCCATCAGCACGACCGGGATGACGACGATGAACAGGCAGGTGCTGAAGCGGGGCAGGTCGGCCTCGTCGAACTTGCGCTCGGTGATGAGCGCGACCGGCAGGCGCGGGTTGATCCGCTTGACGTAGGCGAGCCGCGGCCAGAGGTAGCAGACGATCGCGGCGGAGACGATGGCGATGGGGAGACCGTAGAGCAGGGTGATGCCCTGGCTGGCGTGGAAGGTCTCGGTCACGGCGGCCGGCCCGGGGTGCGGCGGCAGGAAGCTGTGCATCGTCGACAGGGTCATCGACATGGGAAGCCCGACCCACAGCAGCGGCAGGTCGTATTCGCGGACGATCGTGAACACCAGTGGGATGAGGAGCACGAAGCCGACCTCGTAGAACATCGTGATGCCGATCGCGGTCGAGGTCAGCACCATGGCGAGCTGGACGCGGCTGATGCCGAAGGCGTCGACCATCGAGGTGGCGATCCGCTGTGCTGCGCCGCTGTCGGCGAGGACCTTGCCGAGCATGGCGCCGAAGCCGAGGATGAGGATCAGCTCGTCGAGCTGGTCACCGACGCCGGAGACGATCGCGTCGTAGATCTTGGGCAGCGCCATACCGCGGGCCAGGCCCACGAACAGGGCGGCGATGAACAGCGCGATGAAGCCGTTGATCTTGAATTTGGTCATCATCACGAGCAGCAGCACTACGGCTAGCGCCACGATGAGCAGGGGCATGGCGATCAGCTCTTTCCGCGGATCCGCTGGGGTGGTCGGCGGTCGGGGTCCTGGGTGGCGGGGGCCACCGGGCCTGCTACCGCGGCAGCGTAGGAGCGCTTTCCATGCGTGTCCAAACCCGATTTGACATCAATTGATACCTTCTCGGCATCATTTTGTCTTTCGAGGAACTCAGCGTGCTTCGTCGCCGTTCATCCCGGTGCGAAAATCGCCGTCGGCGCGCAACATGATCGTCTGCGGCGGACGGGTGCTGTCGACCTTGTGTCTCGGTCTCCAGGTACTTGAGCGCCGCCTGGTTCATGGCGCGGGACTTGGCGGGATCTCCGTTGACCCGTGTCGGGAGGGCGACGTTGCCTGCTGGTCGATGCGCTATGGCCTTCCGGGGCGTTGCTCAGCTCCTTTCAACCGCGACCGTGGCGAGACGTTTGAGGCGGACGATGGGCAACGGCAGATTGACCGTGGCCGCCGCCACAGGTCTGCCGGCACGGTGCCATTGGGCGAGCAGCGACCGGGATGAGGGGTCGCCTTCGAGGAGAATGGGGGTGCCTTGCAGGGGAAGCTCGCCGGCGATCTTGATGTTCAGGCCGAACTGTTCGGTCCAGAAGTAGTGGTCCGGCGCGTAGGGTTCGCGGACGCCGAGCAGGTTGAGGGCCGCGAGACGTCCTTGCAGCACGGCATTGGTCCAGTGCGGCGTCCGCCGGTAGAGGTCCGGTCTGATCTGCCGTGTCGCGACGTCGCCGGCAGCGACCACACTGGGCGCCGCCTGGCACCATGGGTCGACCACGACTCCTTCCGCGAGGCGCAGGCCCGAGTTGTGCAGCCATTCGATGTTGGGGATGTCGCCGACGGCGGAGATGACGACGTCGGCGGTGAGGGTCTGACCATCTGCGGTGGCGACGCCGGTGACCGGGTCGCCGGTCAGGGTGACTCCGCGTGGGGCGAGGACGAAGTCGACGCCGGTCTCGGCGGGGGCCGCCGTGACGATGTCGGCCAGCCAGTGCCCGGTGAGCCGCCGAAGCGGCGGGTCGCGGTCGATGACCGTGACGGCGAGACCGGTGGCGCGCAGGGTGGAGGCGACCTCCATGCCCAGGAAGCCGGCGCCCACGACGATGGCTGAGCGCGCCGTGCGGAGCCGCGCGTTGATGGCGGCGGCGTCGGCGAGGGTGCGGACCACGAGTTCGCCCTGCCGACCGTCGGGGGCCAGCCGTCGCGGTCGGGAGCCGGTCGCGATGATCAGGCCGTCATAGCGCAGATCCGTGCCCCGGGAGAGGGTGACGGTCCGGGTCTGCACGTCCAGTGCGGTGGCGCGGGTGTCCAGATGGACGTCCACGTCGTCGGGCAGAGCCGGCAACGTCACCGAGCCCCGGTCGAGGGCGCCGGAGAGGACGCCCTTCGACAGGGGAACACGCGAGTACGGTGGCGTTTCCTCGTCCGTGACGAGCGTGATCCTTCCGTCCCAGCCGTGCGCGCGCAGGGTGCTGACGGCCGTGGCGGCCGCGATGGATCCGCCCGCGACGACGATGTGCTTCATCGACGTACCTGGAGGGCGGCGACGGGGCACACCCGGGCTCCCGCCTCTGCGGAAGCCTCGAGCCCCGGCGGGATCTCGGGTACGCGAACGTAGACGTATCCCTGCTCGTCGAGGGCGTAGATGTCCGGAGCCGTCTGCTCACAGAGGCCGTGCCCTTCGCACGCGGCGCGGTTGGTCTCGATTTTCATGCGGGCCTCCGGGGGGTGACGCGCAGCGGAACGGAGTCGTAGCCGCGTACGACGGGGTTGCGTCCTCGTACGGGTTCGCCGGTGAGGTGGATGGTGTCGATCTGTGCCGCGAGCGCCTGCAGAAGGGCGGCGGCTTCCATCCGTGCGAGCCCCTGGCCCGCGCAGGCATGAATGCCGTATCCGAAGGCGACGTGGTCGAGGGGGTTGCGGGTGATGTCGAAGCGGTCGGGGTCGGGGTACTTGGCCGGGTCGCGGTTGGCCGCGGCCCAGTTCAGCATCACCCGGGCGCCGGCGGGAACGGTCACGTCGCCGATGGCGACGTCGTGCCGGGCGACGCGGAAGAATCCGGAGACCGGCGCTTCCAGCCGGAGAATCTCCTCGAAGACGGGCCCGGCCAGACGCGGGTCCGCCTTGAGCGCCTCCCACACATCGGTGCGGTCGGCGAACAGCCGCATCAGCGCGGCGATCGCGTTGACCGTGGTGTCCATGCCGGCGGTGAGGTAGGCGCTGACCGTGCGAATGGCGCCGAGCCGGGTGAGGCGGCCGTCGTCGACGGCGTCCATGATGGCCTCGCCCCATCCGCCGGGGGCGAGTTTGGAGCGGTCGGCCATGGTGGCCATCCACTCGTGGTAGCTGCGCATTTGCGGCAGGTGCTGCTGGACGTAGTCGCCGAAGGGGCCGAAGCCGGCGAAGGTCGCGTCCGCGCCGGGATGCATGTACTCGCGTCCTTCGCGGGGGAGGCCCACGAGGTCGGCGACCACGTTGATGGGGAACACTCGGGCGATGTCGAGCACGCCGTCGAAGGTCTCCCGTGCGACCGTCTGCGCGACGAGTCCGTGGGCGTAGTCGCTGATCCGCTGCCGGATCTTCGCCAGCCCGCGGGGGGCCAGCTTGTCCGAGAGCACGGCTCGCAGCGCGTCGTGCTCGGGCGGGTCGGTGGCGAGCACGGACCCTTCGAGCTGCTTGTTGAACTCCGGAGTGAGGGCGACTCCGTGCGCCGAGGTGAAGGTCTGCCAGTCCGCTGCGGCGGCGCGCACGTCTTCGTAGCGCGTCAGCAGGAAGAAGTCGTGCTCGGCGCAGTAGACGACCGGGCCGAGTGAACGCAATTGCGCCAGTGCGGGGGACGGGTCCGCCACCACCTCGGCCGAGAACAGGTCGAGGTGGGTGGTCGGGTGGTCGAGCGGAACGGTCATCTCGAGATCTCCTCGGGCGGAGCCGGACGATGGGCCGTGATGTCTTGCAATTCAAGACTAGTGTCCTGAAAAAGGCAACACATGAGGGCGTGGTGAAGTTTCCAGTGGTGAGAAGGCAGTAAGGCGGGAGAACAGCGCGGACCGTCGCCGCACCGCCGGGCAACGAGCCTCGGGGTACGCGGTGACGGTCCGCCGGCCGGGGGACCGGCGGAGTCGACGTCCGGTCAGGATCGGTCGGTCAACCGGTCGACCAGGGTCCACAGGTCCGGCAGGGCTGCGGCGATGCGCTGTTCCGCGCCTTCCGGAAGGTCGCTGAGCGCCTCGGCTATGCCGCGGTACGAGCTCGCGTTGCTCTGTTCGGCCGCCGCGAGCATCTTGGGCGTGGGGTGCAGCTGGACGTACCGGCGATCCGCCGGGTCGGGCACGCGCACGAAATACCCGTCGCGGACCAGCAGGGTGACCAGAGTGCTGACGTTGTGGGGTTTCATCCGCAATGCCGATGCGGCCTGCCGTACGGTGATGCCCGGTTCGGCAGCGACCAGATGCAGCAGTTCCACCTGGGCCAGCGGGCGCACCTTCTCCTCGGCCGGGGGCTTCTGCCCCTGCAGCAGCCGACGGTGCAGCGTCCAGACGAGGCGGGTGAGGTCTTCCGGCAACCTGTCGGCGGTCACGCCGGCGAAGTTTACAGGCGGATCATGGGGGCGTTCCTCCTCCCACGCGGCCGTGCCGCCTGACGCGGGTCGCCGCGTTCTCATGAGCTGCGCCCTGGTGCGGAGTGAACGAGGTGCTTGATCTCCTGGAACTCGGCCAGGGCACGCGGCCCGTTCAGACGGCCGACGCCGCTCTGCTTGAATCCGCCTTCCTCCATCTGGTCGCGGACGACCCCCCAGTCGTTCGTCCAGACGGTGCCCGCGTCGATCCGGCGGGCCAGGCGCAACGCACGGTCCATGTCCCTGGTCCACACCGAGGCGGCCAGGCCGTACCGGGTGGCATTCGCGCGCCGGATCGCGTCCTCCTCGCCGTCGAAGATTTCGAAGGTGGCCACCGGCCCGAACACTTCTTCCTGCACCAAGGGCGCTTGCAGGTCGGAGACCTCGACGAGCGCGGGACGCACGTAAGCTGCCGCGCCCGTGTATTCCAGCAGCCCACCGCGCACCAGGATTGATCCGTACTGCGCCGACTCGGCGATCACCCGGTCGATTCGGACGGCTTGCGCCCGGTCGATGACCGGACCCATGTCCGTGCCGGGATCGTCGCCCGGCCCGACCTCGACCGCTTCCAGGGCCGCGGTGAGCCGGCCGCGCAATCGGTCGGCGATGGCGCGCTGAACGAGGATCCGGCTGCCGGCCATGCAGAACTGGCCGGCGAAAGTGGTGATCGCGGCGGTGAGCACCGGAACGGCGGCGTCGAGGTCGGCGTCGTCGAAGACGATCATCGGGGACTTGCCGCCGAGCTCCAGCGAGCACGGCTTCAGACGGCGTGCGGCCTCGGCCATGATGGTGCGGCCCACCGCGGTGGACCCGGTGTAGCTGATCACATCGGTGTCCGGGTGGGACACCAGCAGGGGCGCGCCGTCGTTGCCGGACTCGGTGAACGCGTTGAGGACTCCGGCCGGCAGGCTCGGTGTCGTCGCGATGATCTCGTACAGCAGGCCGTTGGTCAGTGCCGTCTGCGCCGGCATCTTCATCGCGACCGTGCAGCCGGCGGCGAGCGCCGGCGCGAAGGAGCGCACTGCCAGGACGACGGGGGAGTTCCATGGCACGATCACTCCGGCCACGCCCAGCGGCTGGTGCAGTGTCATCGAGTAGCTGCCGGGGGCGAGTTCCGCGGCCCGTCCGGTGTCGGTCAAGGCGAGAGCCGCGTTGTAGCGCAGCTTGGGGATCGCGGAGCCGATCTCCATCGCCGCGTCGCCGAGCTTCTTGCCGTTCTCGCGTGACAGGAGCGACACCAGTTCGTCGCGGCGCTCGGTCATCCGGTCGGCCATCTCCAGCAGGACACGGGCGCGCAGGTCGCGGTCGCGGGCCCAGTCGGTCTCGCGGAAGGCGGCCCGGGCGGCGGCGATGGCGTGCCCGGCGGTGACGGCGCCGGCGTCGGCGTAGGTGCCGATCACCTCGCCGGTGGCCGGACACCGTGACTCCCCTGCCGCGTGTCCGTCACTCCAGTCGCCGTTGATGTAGTTGCGCGCGTGGGGAAGGCTCATCGTCCCGCCTCGCCGTCGTGGTCGTCGAAGACGATGACCGGTTTGATGGTGCGGCCGTGGCGGGCGTCCTTTGCGGCTTCGGCCAGATCGGCGGCCGGGTAGAACTCGACGAACCGGTCGTAGGGCAGGCGGCCCTGCCGGAACAGGTCGATCAGGGCGGGTATGAAGGTGACCCGGTCGCTGGCGCCCTCGGTGACGCCGCGGATGGTGCGGCCGTCGATGAGTGCGTTGACGTCGAAGGAGGCACGGCTTCCCGCGGCCGGAGCGCCGATCACCGCTACGGTGCCGAACGCGGCGATCGCGGTGACGGCCAGGTCCAGCAGTGCCGGTACGCCTGTCGTCTCCACGATGGAGGTGACGCCGCGCCCGCCGGTCAAGTCGGCGAGGCTTTCGCCGAGGTCTTCGACACCCGCGTCGATGGTGCGGGTCGCGCCCAGCTCGGAGGCCGTGGTGAGGCGAGACGGCACCCGGTCGGCGACGATCACCGTACTTACGCCGCTGAGCTGTGCGGCGATCACCGCGGACAGGCCCACGGCTCCGGCACCGAACACCGCGAGGGTGTCGCCAGGACCGGGCTTGAGCACGTTGAGCACGGCGCCGGCACCGGTCTGGACGCCACAACCGATCGGTGCCAACAGAGCGAGTTCGCGGTCGTCGGCCGGGTCGACGGGCACCAGGCTGTGCACGGAAACGACGGCGTGCCGGGCCAGGGAGGACTGGCCGAAGAACAGCCCGCCGATGGGCTCCCCACCCGCTGTGCGCAGTGGAGTGGACCCGTCGGGCCGCGCGGCGCCGAAGTTGAGCGGGAAGTAGGTGCCGCACCGGGTCGGCTGACCCGTGCGGCATCGGGCGCAGTGGCCGCACGAGTTGAACGACATCACGACGCGGTCGCCGGGGCGCACGCCACGGGTCCCGGGCCCGACCGCTTCGACGATTCCTGCGCCCTCGTGGCCCAGGACTGCGGGCAGTGGCGTGGGCAGCCGTCCGGCGAGCACCGACAGGTCGGTATGGCACAACCCGGTGGCGACCATGCGGACCAGGGCTTCATCGGGTCCTGGGTCATCGAGTACGACCGGTTCCCAGGCGAAGTCGTCCGCACCGGCTCTGGCGACGGCAGCCGTGGTGGAGGTGGGCACGTCGGTTCTCCTCTACATCGAGCCGGGGTCGGTGCGGCCGCGTCGCATCACCGATGAAAGTGCCGGCCGCATCACGGCCGATCGGTTCGGGAATGTCATGTGGCCATCTCGCTGAGCCGTGATCCGACGTCCGAGACGCCCAGGGGGTCCATGACCGCGGCCACGTACCGGTCCGGCTTGACCAGGACGAAGCGGTTACGGGCGGTGTGCAGTGCTCGTTGCAGTGCACCGTCGGCGTCCGCTATCGCCTGGCGGCCGTCTTCGGCGCGGGGCAGCCGGTCGTCCATGACGACATCGATGCGGCGGATCGGCGCCGCGAGCCGAGACCAGCCGGGGGCCTCGAACGCTTCCCACGCTGCGGCGGGCACCGCCACGCCCAGCACGGCGAAGCCGGAGCCGAGCACGTCGTCGAGCATTACGGGCCGCAAGCGCGGTGATTGCAGGACCCGCGGTTGCGGCAGCAGCGTGCCGGTGAGCGGGTGGGTGTCGAAGACGTACCCGCGTTGGTGCCGGGCGGCGGGCCGGAACCGCATCTGGGTGAGGTAGCGCCGGCCCGGCGGCGTGGCCAGTAGCGTGCGGACGACGACGTCCCGCAGCAGGGCGCGGCCCTTGCCGGTCGTCATGACGACCTCGCCGAGCCGCTCGGAGTACCGCACCATCGCGGTCGCGTGCGGGCGGCGTTCCTGCTCGTAGGTGTCGAGCAGCCGTGCCGGAGCCCGGCCGTGCCATACCTCGTTGATCTTCCAGGCGACGTTGGCGGCGTCGCGGACGCCGGAGTTCAGGCCCTGGCCGGCGAACGGGGGCATCATGTGCGCGGCGTCGCCGAGGAGCAGGCACCGGCCGTCCCGCCATTGGTCGGCGACGACGGCGTTGAAGGTGTAGTTCGTGGAGCGTTCGATCTGCTCGGCGGTGAGGTCGCGATAGGGGGCCAGCAACCGGCGGATGGTGGCGAAGTCGGCCGGTCCCTTCTGCCCTTCACCTGGATTCAGCAGAAATTCGTAACGGCAGCGTCCGCCGCGGCCGGGCACGATGACCGTGGGGCGCGCCGGACGGCCGTGGTGCATCCCGTAGCGCTCGTCGTGATGGTCGCCGATGGTGTCGGCGACCAGCCACACCTGGTGGTGGCTGGTGCCCGTCATGGCGATGCCGAGCAGTTCGCGAACGGTGGAGCGTCCACCGTCGCAGCCGAGCACCCAGCTGAACCGGCGGGTCTCGGTGGCGGCGCCCGGTTGCCCCGCGGCGCGCAGTTCCGCGACGCAGACCCCGCTCCCGGTCCCCCGGTCGTGCAGGGCGACCAGTTCGGTGGAGAACTGCACGTCGGCTTCCGGCCGTGACTTGAGGGCGTCGAGCAGAACGCGCTCCAGCTCCGGCTGGGCGAACTGGTTCTTGAAGGGAAAGCCGTGGCGGTAGGGCTGCGGTCCGCGAGCGTGGAACAGCGGGCGGCCCTTGCGGTCGTAGTACCGGGTGCCGGTCCCCGGTACGACGATGTCGAGGACCGCGTCGGCGAGCCCGGCCTGCTGCAGGGTGCGCAGTGACTCGTCGTCGAGGCTGATCGCCTTGGCCTCGTCGCTGGTCGCGGGGTTGCGTTCGACGAGGGTGACGGGGACGCCGCCGGCGCTGAGCAGATTGGCGACGGTGAGGCCGACGGGGCCGCCGCCCACGACCAGCACGGGGAGCCGTTCGCGGGTCACGGGTTGACCACCGCCATCCAGATGGCTTCGGTTCGGCTCTGCAGCGCGGCTACGGCGGCGTCGGTCTGCGTGAGCGGGAACCGGTGGGTGATGAGCTCGTCGATGGTGAGCGCGCCGCCGCTGAGCAGCGCAAGGACCTCATGGGCGTCGGTGCGGGTACAGGCGCGGGTGCCGATGACGCGCCAGCAGTTGACCATGATCGCCAGGTAGGGCAGGGCCAGAGGGGACTGGTTGGCGCCCATGTGGACGAGGGAGCCGCCGGTGGCCAAGGCGGCGAGGGATTGGGTGCTGGCCGGGCCGTCGGGGATGAAGTCGAGCACCGCGTCCGCGCCCTGAGGAGCGAGTCGGCGCAGGGCTCGGGTCAGTCCCTGGGTGGTGGCCCAGTCGGTGGACAGCGATTCCAGGGCCACGCTGTCGGTGGGGATGTCACCGGCGAGACGGCGCACGGCGTCGAGCCGTTCGGCGCTGCGGCCGACGAGGATCAGGCGGGCCACGCCGAAGTGGGCGGCGAGCTTGATGGTGGCGGTGCCCATGGTGCCGGTGGCGGCGGTGACGATGAGTGTGGCCGCAGATGGCAGCGCCGCGCTTTTCAGCGCTCGTGCCGCATTGGCCAGGTCGTGGACCTTGGCGCCGACGTCGAAGCCGACCGAATCCGGGAGCTTGTCCACCAGCCAGTACGGGACGCGCACGTACTCGGCGAGCCCGCCGTCGTGATACCGGTCGTACAGGGGCATCGGCACCTGCCCGAAGGCGGCGTGGCCGATCATCGCCTGCTGGGGACACATCATGTCCCGGTCGGTGCGGCAGTAGTTGCAGGAGCGGCAGTTCAGGTTCGGGTGAACCCGTACGCGCTCACCGACGGCGACGCCGTCGACGGCGCTGCCCACGGCGGTGATCGTTCCCGCGGCCTCGTGGCCGAGCGTGGTGGGCAGCCGGGTGTAGGCGCCCTGGGCCAGCAGCGTCATCATGCCGGGAGCCAGGCCGGCCGACGCCACCTTGATCAGGACGTCGTGCGGTCCGGGATCGGGGATGGCGATCTTGTCCAGGTGCAACGCGGTGGACCCCTGCAGGGCCCGGGCGGCGAGCATCGCGGTCATGGTTCGGTTCCTTCGCCGGATCAGGTCAGCCGCGCCGGGCGGCCAGCAACCGGGGTGTGTACGGCTCGGCGGTCTTGGAGGTCGCCGCGATCTGCGGCAGTTCGCGGTCGGAGTACACGGCGATGTACTCGGTGTCCGCGGTGCTGATGCTCGTGTGCGCGACACCCAGGGGGATGCGGACGAAGTCGCCGGGGCCCAGATCGACGATGCCGCGCTGGGAGACCAGGGTGCGGTGACCGCTGATCTGATACTGGATTTCGTCCGCGTCCAGGGTCCGCCGGTAGACGTGGCCGCCGACGGCGGGCAGACGCACGGTGGCCAGCCGGAAGCAGGGGGAGCGGTAGAGCCAGTTGACCCCGTCGTCGGTTCCGCGCAGGACCTGCAGTCTGCCGTCCTCCGCGTAGACCTGTTCGAGCAGCCGGAGTTCGTCGATGGGAAACACGGTGATGTCGTGTCCGGGCGTGCCCAGGCATTGGGTCACGGCTTCGTTGACCGCACCGGGTTCCCAGCCGGGGAACGCGGGGAACGTCGGCTCGGACAGGCGCGCCGCTGCGCGCTCTTCCCTGGCCGGCGCGGGCGTGTAGAACAGCAGGTGGCTTTCCTCGCGACCGTGGTTGTCGTGGGCGACTCCACGTGGCAGCCGGGAGAATTCGCCCGGACGGTGTTCGACGACCCCGAGCTCGGTCATCAGGGTCCGGTCGCCGGCGATCTGGTAGGAGATCTCGTCGACGTCGCAGTTGCGGTGGTAGAAGGGCTGACGGTTGTCCATGGTCTGCCATTCGATGCGGACCTGGTCGTTCTCGTAGATTCCGCGCGGCGGAGCGAACGGCTGCGCCCTGTACTCCTGCGGCATATGTACGACCGTCAGTGGCTCGTGGTCTCGCCACAGTTTGATGGGGAACGGGTTCGGGTGCGGAGCAGCCAGCAGCTGGTCCTCATCGCGTTCGATCGTCCGCTCGGGTTGGTCCGTGCAGACGACCTGGACGACTTCTTGCACTGTCGCCATCGGGGTGCCTCGCTTCGTGGGGCGGTGGAGGTCCAGGTCGGATCAGGCGTTGGCCGGCAGGTGCCGTGCGAGGAACTCGTGGGTGCGCTGCCAGGCGAGCCGGGCCGCCTGGGCGTGGTACATGTGGGGCCGTGCGTCGCAGGCGAAGGCATGGCCGGCGTTGTCGTAGACGTGGCTTTCGAAGGTGACTCCCGCTGCGGCGAGGGCGCTGTCGATCGCCTTGACCTGCTCGGCGGGGATGGTGGGGTCTTCGGCGCCGACGTGCAGAAGCACGGGGGCGTCGATGGATTCGGCGCGGGCGATGACGGCGTGCGGGCCGGCGGCGATTCCCGGCCCGTAGAAGACGACGGTGGCGGCGAGACCCGGCATCGCGGTGGCGGTGGTGAAGGCGGCCCGGCCGCCGAAGCAGAATCCGTTGACCGCGACGCGGCCGGCCGGGACGCCCTCGGTGGTGCTCAGATGATCCATGACCGCGCCGACGTCGGTGACGATGGCGTCTGCTCCGATGGCGCCGATCAGGGGCATCGCTTCGGCATGCCGCTGATAGTCGAGGGTGACGACCCCCGTGCGGTGGAACAGGTCGGGGGCCATGGCCAAGAAGCCTTGGGCGGCGTAGCGGCGGGCGATGTCCTGGATGTGGTCGTTGACCCCGAAGGCCTCCTGCAGCACGATGACGGCCCGGTCGGCCGGTGCGGCGGGGCGGGCCGCGTACACGCGCATCGGGCCGTCGGCGGTCGGTAGCGTGAGCCACTCGGTGCTCACGGCGGATGCGGCGCTGGTCGGGTCGGCCATGTGAGACCTCCTTGATCGGTCGGACAACGTGGGCAGAGGTGTGCTCGTGTGGCTGGACCGGCTGGTCCCGCCGCGCCGGCCCAAGGCCGGTTCAGGACGGCATGGCCCCGGGGGCGCGTCGCAGCAGATAGCGCCAGCCCGCCTCGAGCTGGCTCTCGGGCCAGCATTCGGCGCGTTTGGCGCGTGCCTCGTTCATGTCGGAACAGGTGCGGATGTGCCCGGCCGCCATGGCCGCCAGCTGGATCTGGCAGGCCCGTTCGAGCAGAACCGCGTGCATGACGGCGGCGGGAACGCTGCGACCGGCGGCGACCAGACCGTGTTTGGGCATGAGTGCGGCGGGGGCGTCTGCGAGCGTGGCGGCGAGCGTCTCACCGAGTTCGGGTGTACTGACCAGGGCGCCGGTCTCACGGAAACGGGGCACGTCGTCACCGCCGAACAAGGCGCCTTCGTGTGACAGTGCAAGCAGTGGCACGTCGAGGGCGGCGAAGGCGACGGCGCTGCGTGCGTGCGTGTGCACCGAGCAGACCAGCTCTGGCCGGGCCAGCAGCACCTCAAGGTGAATGTGGCACTCCTTGTGCGGAGGGCCTGTGCCGGCCAGCACTGTGGCGTCGAAGGAGACCAGTTGAAGCCGGGTTCTGTCGACTTCTTCGAGTCCCCAGCCCGGTGCTTTGATCCAGATGCCGCGGCCCTGCGGGTCGCGCACCGCGGCATGGCCCCAGACCATGTCCTGGTGGCCGCCGGCCGCCAGCGCATGCGAGGCCTGCACGGCCATTTCCTGGGCTTCGAGAGGAGTCATGCGCGCGGCAGTGCCTGGTAGTAGCGGGCGGCGCCGGGATGCAACGGAACCGGGGTCACACCCATGGTGGCCGGATCCAGCGGATAGGTGATGGGGCTGCGCTCGGGTGCGAGATGCCGGTACTGGTTCTCGATGATGTGCCGGGTCTCGCCGAGTACCCAGGCGATCGCGTAGGCGATGTCGTCGGCCAGGTCGGCGCGGGTCAGGACGAGGAAGTCGGAGAAGTCCAGGGTGCGAAAGCCTCGGCTGGCGGGGAAGTGGCCTTCGTCCACGGTCGCGGCCGGCCAGCTGTAGTCGTCCCACAGCCCATCCAGAACGTCCTGTTCGACTTCGAGCATGTGCAGGTCGCGGCCGATGTCCTGCCATGCGGGCAGCATGTAGGCCTCGTGGGCGACGGCGTCGGCGCGGCCGGCCTTGACGTGGTCGAGGGTCTCGAAGGGGCGCTCGTCCTCCAGGAGCCGCCCGCCCCAGCCACGGATGTCGACGCCGGATCGCGTGAGGATCTCGTGAGCGGCGAGCCCCACGTAGTTCACGCCGTCGTTGACGGACGTGGCGAGCTTGAGCGGCGGCTTCTTCTCGCGCAGTTCGGCGAAGGAGGTGATGCCCCACGATTTGTGGACGCCGATGACCAGACGGTCGCGCTGCGGCACCACACCGAGCGCGCGCAGGTCGGGGAAGCCTTCGGAGCCGAAGACCCCTCGGGAGTCGAGCGCGGCGGTCGTGAAAGCGACGGGGGTCGTCATCGCCACGTGGACCTCCCCGCGGCCGACCGCGCGCACGGCATCGCTGAAACCACGGCCGTTCCAGACGGCGATGCGGGTGTGCGGGCCGCAGCGGTCGGTGAGCTCCTGAGAGATCCACCCGCAAACGCGGTGGAGGTTCGCGGTGCCCCAGTCGCCGCGTAGATGCAGCGTCACCGACCGGTCGATCTTCGGTTCTGCAGGGCGTGCGCCTGCTGTCACATCCGATGACATGGCTCTTCCCCACCATCCGTTGGAGTCCTGATTAACAGGACTATGGTCCTGTTTGCCGAAAATATCCAGCCCTGAGGGACGCCGACCCGCGGCGGGCCGGGCGGACATGGGCGCCTCCGGAGCCCTATCAGCTCTACCACTAGAGGTATACCGTCTGACCTCGTGCTTCAGGTAGCCGTGGCCGGCGCGCAGACGTTGGACGTCTCGCCGAGGCCCTCGATGGTCGTCCGCAGCGTCTGCCCTTCCTCCAGGTAGACCTTGGGGTCGCGGCCGTCGCCCACCCCGCCCGGCGTGCCGGTGAGGATCAGATCGCCGGGCAGAAGAGTGATGATCTCGCTGACGTATGCGACGATGTCGGCGACCCCGAACAGGAGATCCGAGGTCCGCGAGCGCTGCATCACCTCACCGTCGACCTCGCACCGGATCTCCAGGTCCGGCTCCGCGCCGTTGAATTCATCCGCCGTGACCAGGACCGGACCGACCGGAGTGGTCGCCTCGAACGTCTTGCCCGACAGGAACTCGCGCGTACGCCGCTGGTAGTCGCGAACGGTCACATCGTTGGCGACGGTGTAGCCGGCGACATGCGGGAGAGCGGCGTCCTTGCTCACGTGACGGGCGGCCCGCCCGATCACGAAGGCCAACTCGGCCTCCCAGTCCACCCGGGTGCTGACGGAGGGAAGTTCGATGGCGTCGTACGCGCCGATCAGCGCACCGTCGTACTTGGCGAACAACGTGGGGTACTGCGGAGCGTCGCGGCCCATCTCGGCGATGTGGGCGGCGTAGTTGAGTCCGAGACAGATGATCTTGTTCGGGTGCGGCACCACCGGCGCGTACAGCGCGTCCATGCTCGGCAGGCGCTCACCCTCGCACTGGGTGGCGACCTCCTGCCACTGCGCCCCGGCGGCCAGCAGCGACCCGAGGTCCGGGAAGGGCAGCAGAACGTACTCATCGCCGTCCAGGCGCGCCGCGCGAGTCTCGCCTCGGATCCGGAGTGTGGCCAGTCGCATGGGCCGTGCACCTCTTCTGTCGTTGACCGTTGCGGAGTCCTGATCGTACAGTAGTTTTACTATTCAGGATATAAGTCCTGCTAAGTAGGACATCGCGAGAGGTGGAGACATGGCGATCACCGGACTCGGTCACACCGGCCTCTGGGTCTACGACCTGGCGAAGATGCGCGACTTCTACGAGCGGATGATGGGCCTGACGGTCACCGACGAGGACGCCGACCTCGGCATCGTGTTCTTCAGCGCACGCCCCGACGAGGAGCACCACGAGTTCGTGCTGCAGCAGGGGCGCACGTCCGCGATCGGCGACAAGCAGCAGCACCAGATCTCCTGGCGGGTGGCCTCGCTCGACGACATCCGCGACTTCCACCGGCTGTTCCAGCAGGAGGGCGTCCGGGTCCAGCAGGAGGTGACCCACGGCAACGCCTTCGGCATCTACTTCTTCGATCCCGAGGGCAACCGCAACGAGGTGTATCTGCGCATCGAGAAGGACGTCCGGCAGCCGTTCCGCAGGAGCATCGACTTCGGACTGGAGCCCGAGCAGATCTACGCCGAGGCCGAGCGGCTGCTGACCGACGGGGGCACCGCTTACCAGCCGGTGCAGTGACGCGGGCACCGTCATCGCGCCTGCTAACTTGCTTGCATGTCAGTATCGGCACCGCGCGAGGCCGGAGGCGGCCAGGGGTACCGGGTCAGGAATTCGACCGCGGACCGGGCTCTGGACATCCTGCTGCTGTTCGACGACGAACGGCTCACCCTGTCCGCCAGTGAGGTCACCAAACACTTCGGGGTGGCCCGGTCCACCGCATACCGTTACCTGGAGTCGCTGACCTCCAACGGTTTCCTGGAAGAGAACCAGACCGGCAGCGGTTTCCGGCTCGGACCCCGCGTCCTGGAACTGGCGCGACTCGCGCGCAAGGGGATCGGGTTGTCGGAACTGGCCAAGCCGATCATGCGAGAGCTGGTGGAGCGGACCGGCGCCCCGGCGCTTCTCACCCGGCGAACCGGGTCCGCCGTGGTGTGCCTCGAACGCCAGGAGGCCGGGCAGGCGCTCCGGCTGTCGTACGAACGGGGCCAGGTGCTGCCGATCAATGCCGGCGCGGCGGCCCTGGCCCTGCTCGCCTGGGTGCCGGACGACGAGCTCGACGATCTGCTCGCCGGCCCCCTGACCCGGTTCACCGATGCCACCCACGCCGATCCCGACAAGCTGCGGAAGCACCTCGCCGACATTCGCCACCACGGTTATGCGGTCAGCCGCGGCGAACTCGACCCCGATGTCCTCGGTGTCGCGGCTCCGGTTCGCGACGCAGACGGCCGGGTCACCTGCGCGATCAGTATCGCGACGCTCTCGCATCGCGTGCCCGACGCGACGATCGACCAGTACGTCACCCCTGTTCTCGAGGCGGCCGGGCAACTGGCCGATCAAGCGCGGCTGCGGAACATCGCCTGACGTTACGGCCATCGAGTGCGGCCGGATCGGCCAACGACGTCACGACGCGGGGTGGGTGTTCTGCGCCAGGCGGCGGGGCCGACGGCGAGCAGGAGGGCGGTGCCGTTGAACAGGTCGGGGATCCAGATGGGCAGGACTGCCAGTTGGAGGCCTTTGACGCCGACGGCCAGGACGTAGGCGGCGACGACGGTGCCCCAGATGTTGAAGCGGCCGCCGCGGAACTGGGTGGAGCCGAGGAAGACCGCGGCGATGACGGGCAGCAGGAAGCCGGGGCCGATGGTGGGGTCACCGGCCGAGAGCTGGGAGGTCTCCAGCACCCCGTCCAGCCCGGCGACCAGCCCGCTGGTGACCAGCGCACCCAGGATGATCCGCGAGGTACGGATCCCGGCCAGCGCGGCCGCTTCGCTGGACCCGCCCATCGCATCGATGTTGCCGCCGGTGGCCTAGATGCGCCGGCCCAGCGGGTGCGTTCCAGGACGTACCACAGCGCGGCGGACATGTGCCGCAGGTGTTGCTGTTATCACATATAGCGATCATCCTCGCAGCATCCGGATCCCGGCCGTCCGGGGGCTTCACGCGGCGGCCCGGCCAGGCCTTTTCGTTGCATCCCCGTACGCGGACGCGCGGGACGAGCGGAACCGTCACACCCACCCCCGGCAGGAGGCCGATGATGGCCCAGCATCGCGAGACCCCGACCTTCGAGGTCGACGGGCACAAGATCACGGCGCTCGCCGCCGGTCCCGCCGCCGGCAGCGGCAGGCCACTGATCGTCGCCCTGCACGGCGGTACCTACACCGCGCGCTACTTCGACGTGGCGGGAGCCGACCAGGGCTCGTTCCTGGACGTCGCCGCCCGCTGCGGTTATCGGGTCGTGGCCTTCGACCGTCCCGGCTACGGGGGCAGCTCGCCGCTCGAGCCGGACGTCAACACCTTCGCCCGCCACGTGGAGTTGCTCGGCCCTGCCATCGAGCAGGCGGTCGAGCGCTTCCGGGCCGGCGCCGTGTTCCTGGTCGGCCATTCGATCGGCGGCATGATCGCCTTGATGATCGCCGCAGGGGAGCCCGGCTTCCCGCTGATCGGCGTGTCCGCCACCGGGATGGGCGCCGTCATCCCGCCCGGCGGCGCGGCCGAGGCGCTCGGTTCCCTTCCCCCGGACGCGACGGTGGATCTGCCCTACGACCAGCGAGACCAGGTGATGTTCGGGCCCGAGTCCAGCTACGGCCCCGAGGGGCTGGAGCAGGCCCACGGCTCGTACGCCCCGGTCCCGGTACGGGAGCTCGTCCAGGCGCCGATGTGGCCGAAGGAGCACCTGCCGAGCGTGGCGCCGCGCGTCCGCGTCCCGGTGCACAACGCGCTCGCCGAGTTCGACGCCCTCTGGGACAGCACGCCTGAGAACGTCGCCAGGTTCGCCGCCATGTTCACCGCGGCGCCCTTCGTCGACGCGAGCGTCGCCCGCGGCACCGGGCACTGCATCGACCATCACACCCTCGGGTTCGCTCTGCATCTGCGGCAACTGGCCTTCGCCGAGGAGTGCGCCGCCTGGGCCCGGCAGAACGCCGCGAGCGCGCGTTGACTTCCTCCAGCGAGAGCGGCCGCCTCCCGCGCGGCGTCCAGGTCCTGATCGCGGGCGGAGGACCGGTCGGCTTGGCGGCGGCCGTCGAACTCGGCCGGCGCGGTGTCGGCTGCCTGGTCGTCGAGCCGCGCTCCGCCGTCTCCACGGCCCGGCCGCGCTGCAAGACCGTCAACGTCCGCACGATGGAGCACCTGCGCCGCTGGGACCTGGCGGACCGGCTGCGGGAGCGCGCACCGCTGCCCGCCTCCTGGTCGCAGGACGTCGTGTTCTGCACCTCGCTGACCGGCCACGAGCTGTCGCGCTTCACCGGGGTGCTGGGGCTCAGCCCGGAGGGCGACCGGTTCCCCGAGGTCGGCCAGCAGGTTCCGCAGTACGTCCTGGAGGAGCTTCTCCGCGAGGCCGTCGCCGGTATCGACGGCTGCGCCCTCGTGCTCGGAAGCCGGGTCGTCGCGGTGCGGCAGGACGCCGATCTGGTGAGCGTCACCGTCGAGGACGCCTCGGGGAGGCAGAGCACCGTCACCGCCGACTACGTGATCGGCTGCGACGGGCCGCGCAGCGTCGTCCGCGAGCAGATCGGCTCCTCCTACAGCGGGGGAGAGGCGCTGCGCCCCAACTTCGGCATGGTCTTCGCATGCCCCGAGCTCTGGGGCCACGTGAAGCACGGGCCGGCGGTCCAGTACTGGGTCGTCAATCCGTCCGCGCCGGCACTGGTCGGCCCCATCGACCGGGACGGAACCTGGTGGGCGATCGCCTTCGGCGTCGACCGGGAGACCGGCGAACGCGAGGCGCGGCGCATCATCGACGGCCTGGCGGGCCGGCCGGTGCGGGCCGGCGTCCTGTCGACCGACCCCTGGACGGCGCGGATGCAGATCGCCGACCGCATGCGCGACCGCCGGGTGTTCCTCGCCGGCGACGCCGCGCACCTCAACCCCCCGTTCGGCGGCCACGGACTCAACACCGGCATCGGGGACGCGGTGGACCTCGGCTGGAAACTCGCGGCCGTCCTGAACGGCTGGGGCGGGCCGGGCCTGCTCGACGGCTACGAGACCGAACGGCGCCCCATCCAGGAACGCGTCGTCGGCGAGGCGACGGCGAACATGCGGGTGCTCTCGACCGAGCTGCTCGCCGACAACCTCGACGACGGCGACGAGACGGGCGCCCGCGCCCGCGCGGCGGCGGGCACCCGCATCCAGGACACCAAGAAGGCCGAGTTCCACTCCCTCGACCTGGTCCTCGACCTGCACATCACCGCGTCGCCCGTCATAACCTTCGCGCCGTGCGCGGTCGGCGCCGGCTCGCCGGGGGCCCGTCTGCCGCACCGCTTCCTCGAAGACGGCCGGTCGCTGTACGACCTGCTCGGCCCCGACCTGACCCTTCTGGTACTGGACGGCGCGGCGGGCAAGAAGGCGATCGAGGACGCGGCGGCGGTGCTCGGCGTCCCGCTGAAGACCCTCGAACTTCCCGGGTCGGCCGGCACCGGCCGCGCCGGGCCGGGGCTCCTGCTCGTCCGTCCCGACCAGATCGTCGCCTGGGTGGGGAACAGGGCTCCGGACGACGCCATGGCCCTCGTCGACAAGGTACGGGGAGGCACGTGGTCCCGGAGTCCGGCGGCACGCTGATCGCGCCGTGGCACGGTGGGCGCCGCGGCGCTGTTCGGGCCCGGCGGCTCATGTCGGCCGGATCGACGGGAGACCCGGCCGGCACGACCCATGAGCCGCTCAGGCAGCGGGGGAGTACTCGACGCCGCCGGCCCAGATGCGCTGGATGTTCCGGGTCGCGCGGACGTCGGCGATGGGGTCGCCGTCGACCAGGACCAGGTCCGCCCGGGTATCCAGGGGCGACGGCTCCGCGATCGCGCAGCCCGAAGGACTGCGCCGGAAGGATCGTCGCCGCCCGCAGCGCCTCGACGGTGCTGAGTCCGGCCTGGACGAGAAGTTCCAGCTCGTGGTGCAGGCTGGTGCCGAAGGCGGGCTGCACCGGGATGCCCTGCTTGTGGTTGGAGTCGGTGCCGGCGAGGATCCGGACGCCCGCCTGGTGCAGGGCGATGACGCTGTCGCGCGCCGCGGCGTAGCTCAGACCGGGGATGCCCAGTGCGGCGAAGCCCTCCATCATGGTCAGCGTCGGGACCGACACCCGCCTGCCAGAGACGTACCGCGCGGCCGATGCGGCGGTCAGGGCGATGTCCAGCGGGACATGGTGGATCATGTCGGCGCCGGCCAGCAGGGGCTCGTCGACCGCGGCGGACGACGTGGCGTGCGCCATAACGAGCTTGCCGTAGGCGTGCGCCACGTTGGCGGACGGCGGATCTCCCGGGCCCGGTCGCCGCGCGCTCTCGTTCCCCGACGTCCGCTCCTTAGGCGCCTGCGGCGGGCGGTGCGATTCCACTGGTCAAGGCGCCGCGCGAGATCGCCCCTGTCATTCCCTGGCTAGGCGGGGGTGGGGAACTCGAATTGGGCGGTCGGGAGGGCGCTGCGGGCCGCGCCCAGCAGCCCGGCGGAACGCCCGAGCCCGAACGGCACGACGGTCAGCCGCCGCGCGTAGCCGAGGGTGAGGAGGCCTTCCAGGTGCCTGCGCAGCGGCGCGAAAAGCACCTCCCCGGCGGCCGAGAGGCCGCCGCCGATCACGACGCGGTCCAGGTCGCACACCGTGGCCGTGGCGGCGATGCCGCGGGCCAGCGCTTGGGCGCCGCGGTCGAACGCGGCGAGCGCGATCGTGTCGCCGCGACCGGCATCGGCGGAGAGAGCGCGGGCGTCGAGCCCCGTCCACCCCTGACCACGAGCCCACCTGACCATCGACGGCCCGCTCGCGTAGGCCTCAACGCATCCTGTACCGCCGCACGAGCACGGTGGACCGGCGGGATCGGCGACGACGTGGCCGATGTGGCCGGCGTTGCCGCTCGGACCGAGGTACACCTCGCCGCCGAGGACGAGACCGCCGCCGATGCCCGTGGACACCACGATCCCGAGCATCGCCTCGACCCCTTGCCCCGCGCCGAGCCAGTGCTCGCCCAGCGCCGCCGCGATGCCGTCCCCGACCAGGACGGACGGGACGCCGGGCATGATGGCGCCGACCAGGTCGAGCAGCGGGAACTCCCGCCACGCCGGGATGTTCACCGGGCTCACGCGCCCGGCCGAGGGGTCGACCGGGCCCGCCGAGGCCAACCCGATCGCGCGTGGTGAGGCGCCCTCGGCCACCGAGCCGAGCAGCTCGCGCATCGCCTCCTCGAGCAGGGGCCCGGTGGCGGGGGTGGCGACTTCGGACTGGCGGTGCACCTGTCCGTCGGCGCCCACGAGACCGGCGCTGATCTTGGTGCCGCCGATGTCCGCCGCGAGCACGACGTCATGGTCCATGAAGAATTCCTTGGTGTGCGAGCGGTGGGTGAGCGACGTGCGGGCGGCGGAGGCGACGAACCGCTCCGGTCAGTCCTCCAGGAGCGCCGACAGCTGCGGTGAGTAGGTGGCGTGCAGGACGAGCGAGGCGGCGCCGACGACGGCGGCGTCGGGGCCGAGCGGCGACACCGCGACGTCCGCGACCCGGATGTGCCGTGACAGCGGTCTGGTCGCCAGGGCCTCGGCGACGGCGTCGCGGTAGAGGGCCTCGACGTGCCTGATGCCGTGACCGCCCAGCACGATCAGGTCGACGTCGGTGATGTTCGCGACGTTGACCGCGACGGACGCGACGCGTTCGGCGGCCTCGCGGGTGACCGCGGTGGCCAGCGGGTCGCCCTCGGCGGCGGCGTGCCGCACCGCCGCGTGGTCGACGGAGCCGGGGTCGCGCTTGAAGGGCTCCTCCAGCGCGCTGCCCGTTCCCCCCTCGGTGAGCCTGCGGTGCGTCTCGGCGGTGATGGCGGCGGGGCTGATCAGGCTCTCCAGGCAGCCGTGGTTGCCGCAGTAGCAGCGCGGGCCGCCCGGTTCCACGGACGTGTGCCCGAACTCGGCCGCGTTGAGCGAGCCGCCCCGGTGGACCTGATGGTTGAGGATCAGGCCGCCGCCGATGCCGGTGCCGAAGAAGAAGTAGGCGAAGTTGGCGACCCCGCGGCCGGCGCCCGACCAGCGTTCGCCGATCGCGGCGGCGGTGGCGTCGTTGTCCAGCGTCACCGGCAGGCCCGTGGCCTCGCTCAGCAGCTGCTTCATCGGCACGTGCGACCAGTTCTCGAGCTTGGGCGGCGCGACGACCATGCCGCGGTCCTGGTCGATCGGGCCGGGGCTGGCCAGGCCGAGGCCGAGCACGCGTTCGCGCGGCACGGCCGCCGCGGCGAGCACCTGACCGGCCAGGTCCGCCATGGCCGCGACGACTTCGGCGGGCTGCGCGCCGACCGGTGTCGGGCTGCGCTTCAGCACGAGCGGCCGCCCGAGCAGGTCGACGACCACGCAGGCGAGCCCGACCGGGTCGAAGTGCAGGCCGACCGCGCAGCCCGCGTCGCCGTTGATCCGCAGCCTCGTGCGGGGCTTGCCGAGCCCGGCGACGCGGCTGGAGCCGTCCTCCCGGACGATCCCCTCGGCGAGCAGCTTCTTCACGATCCCGGAGACCGTCTGCGGGGTGAGGCCCGTGCGCTCGGCGATCTCGGCGCGGCTGATGCCGTCGGCGAGCTGGATCTGGTCCAGCACCACCGCGCTGTTGTAGCGCCCCACCTTGGGAAGGTTCGTGCCTGCCTGCCGCAACGAAGGTCCTCTCTTCCGGCATCGGGCCTCTGCCTGCTGCCAAACACTATTCTGGCCCCTGCCGTTGACTTTGTAAAACAATTGGATTTAAAGTGCCCCGATGTAACCCGCGTCATACGCGTGCGCCGTCGGCGGGTCACGTCCGACTCTCAGGCCCGCGCCGGCAAAGCAAGATCATCGGAGATATCGATGTCAGAGGCACACCGCGTCCCCCCGGGACCGGATACGCGCAGTCGCGGCGGGCTGCGGGACAGGGGGCATCGGGTATGAGCCCCGCGAAGGACGCGGTCCCCGCCGAGGGCGCCGCCACCGACGCAGAGACCGGCACGGTCCTGCTGGAGATGCGGTCGATCACCAAGACGTTCCCGGGCGTCACCGCCCTGGCCGACGTCAACCTGTCGGTCCGCACTGGCGAGATCCACGCGATCGTCGGCGAGAACGGCGCCGGGAAGTCGACGCTCATGAAGGTGCTGAGCGGGGTGCACCCGCACGGCACCTACAGCGGCGAGATCGTCTACCGCGGCGAGGAGGTCAGGTTCGGCGACATCCGCGCGAGCGAGAGCGCCGGCATCGTGATCATCCACCAGGAACTCGCGCTGGTGCCGGGGATGTCGATCACCGAGAACGTCTTCCTGGGCAACGAGATGCGCCGGAGCGGCGCGATCGACTGGAGGGGCGCCCACCACCGCGTCCTGGCGCTGCTGAAACAGGTCGGCCTCAGGGAGGACCCCGACACGCTCGTCAAGGACATCGGCGTCGGCAAACAGCAGCTGGTCGAGATCGCCAAGGCGTTCGCCAAGGACGTGAAGCTGCTGATCCTGGACGAGCCGACCGCCGCCCTGAACGAGGGCGACTCCCAGCACCTGCTCGATCTGCTGCGCGAGTTCAAGCGGCAGGGCGTCACCTCGATCATGATCTCGCACAAGCTGAACGAGATCGCGGCGGTCGCCGACCGGATCACCATCCTGCGCGACGGGCGGACCATCGAGTCGCTGGACGTCAAGGCAGACGGCGTCGACGAGGACCGCATCGTGCGCGGCATGGTGGGCCGCGAGCTGAGCAGCCGCTACCCCGACCACACCCCCGACATCGGCGAGGTGTTCTTCGAGGTCCGTGACTGGACCGTGCGCCACCCCGTCTCCGCCGAGCGGCTGGTGGCCAAACGCTCCAGCTTCAACGTCCGCCGCGGCGAGATCGTCGGCTTCGCCGGCCTCGTCGGCGCCGGCCGCACCGAGCTCGCCATGAGCCTGTTCGGACGCTCCTACGGGATCTGGGAGAGCGGGCACGCCTACAAGGACGGCGAGGAGATCCATCTGAAGACGGTCTCCGACGCCATCGGGCACGGCCTGGCCTACGTGAGCGAGGACCGCAAGGAGATCGGGCTCAACCTGCTCGACGACATCAAGTCCTCGATCGTCGCCGCCAAGCTGTCGAAGATCACCCAGCGCGGAGTGATCAACAGGTTCCGGGAGCACGAGGTCGCCGACCGGTACCGCCAGAGCCTGCGGATCAAGTCGCCCACGGTCGACGCCGGCGTCACCACGCTGTCGGGCGGCAACCAGCAGAAGGTCGTCCTGGCGAAGTGGATGTTCACCGACCCGGACCTGCTGATCCTCGACGAGCCCACGCGCGGCATCGACGTGGGCGCCAAGTACGAGATCTACGGGATCATCCAGCGGCTCGCCGGCCAGGGCAAGGGGATCATCGTCATCTCCTCCGAGCTGCCCGAGCTGATCGGCCTGTGCGACCGGATCTACACCGTGTTCGAGGGGACCATCACCGGCGAGGTGCCGCGCGGCGAGGCCGACCCCGAACTCCTCATGAAGCAGATGACCTCCAACAAGAAGTTGGCAACGCCGTGAGCCGATACCAAGACCTGAAGAAGAGCCTTTTCGGGGGCACCCAGTCCAACGCCCGACAGTTCGGCATGATCTTCACGCTGGTGGCGATCGTGCTGCTGTTCCAGGTCCTCACCGACGGCCTCACCCTGTCGTCGGGCAACCTCATCGGGGTCGTCAGCCAGTACTCCTACATCCTGATCCTTTCCATCGGCATGCTGATGGTGATCGTCGCCGGCCACATCGACCTGTCGGTCGGCTCGGTCGCCGCGTTCACCGGCATCGTGGTCGCCAAGTCGATGTCGGAGTGGAACCTGCCATGGCCGGTGGCGATCGTCTTCGGCCTGCTCGCCGGTGCCGCGATCGGCGCCTGGCAGGGCTTCTGGGTCGCCTACGTCGGAGTGCCGGCGTTCATCGTCACGCTGGCCGGGATGCTGCTGTTCCGCGGCGCCAACCAGTACATCGGCAATGCCGACACCGTGCCGGTGCCGGAGGGCTTCCGCAAGATCGGCGCCGGCTTCCTGCCCGAGGTCGGGCCCGACACCGGCTACAACAACCTGACCCTGCTGCTCGGCCTGCTGGCGTGCGTCGCGGTCGTGGTGCGCGAGTGGCGCGCACGGCAGGTCCGGCAGCAGATGGGCGCGGAGCTCACCCCGGTGTGGGTCTCGGCGATCCGCCTGGCGGTCATGCTCGGCGTCATCGTCTTCGCCACGCTGCGCTTCGCCGGCGGCCGGGTCGGCACGAGCCTGCCGATCTCCGGCATCATCCTGGCCGTCCTGGTGATCGCCTACGCGTTCTACACCCGCAACACCGCCGGCGGGCGGCACATCTACGCGGTCGGCGGCAACTCCCGCGCCGCCGAGCTCTCGGGCGTGAAGCTCCGCCGGGTCAACTTCCTCGTGATGACCAACATGGGGGTCCTCGCTGCGCTGGCGGGAATGATCTTCGTGGCGCGCTCGGCGGCGTCCGGCCCGCAGGACGGCCTGAACTGGGAGCTCGACGCGATCGCGGCGGTGTTCATCGGCGGCGCCGCGGTCTCCGGCGGTCTCGGCACCGTGGGCGGCTCCATCGTCGGCGGCCTGGTCATGGCCGTGTTGAACAACGGCCTCCAGCTCGAGGGCGTCGGCTCGGACCGGGTTCAGATGATCAAGGGTCTCGTGCTGCTGCTCGCCGCCGCGCTGGACGTCCTCAACAAGAAGCAGGGCCGCTTCTCGGTCATCGGGTCGATCACGCGTCAGTTCCAACGCGACGCGGCGCCCGCGGACGCGACGTCGCCACCGTCGCCCGGGGACTCCGCTGCCGACAGGGCCGCCGTCAACGGATGAGCGGACACGGCCGACCGGGCTCCGGCTGACCCGCTCCTCTCAGACAGCCTTCCGACCGCCACTGCCGCGGCAGGCAATCCCACCCCGCAGTAACCGAGAAAGGTCACCCGACAATGCGCTCCATCCTCACCAAGACCCTTGCGGTCGGCGCGGCAGCCATGCTCGCGCTCACTGCCGCGTCCTGCTCCAACGACCGGGAGGGCTCCGACAGCAAGGGGGGCGACGGGAAGGGCTTCGCCAAGGACTCCCTCATCGGCGTGGCGCTGCCCGCCAAGACCTCCGAGAACTGGGTGCTCGCCGGCGACCTGTTCACCAACGGCCTGAAGCAGGCCGGGTTCAAGGCCGACGTGCAGTACGCGGGCGCCTCGACCACGGTGGCCGACCAGCAGGCGCAGATCTCCTCGATGGTCACCAAGGGCGCGAAGGTGATCGTGATCGGCGCGACCGACGCCGCGCAGCTGTCCACCCAGGTGGCGCAGGCCAAGCAGTCCGGCGCGATCGTCATCGCCTACGACCGGCTCATCACCAACACCAAGGACGTCGACTACTACGTCGCGTTCGACAACCTCAAGGTCGGCCAGCTGCAGGGCCAGGCCCTGCTGGACGGCATGAGGAAGAAGAAGCCGAAGGGCCCGTACAACATCGAGCTGTTCTCCGGCTCGCCGGACGACAACAACTCCGCGGTCTTCTTCAACGGCGCGATGAGCGTCCTCAAGCCGGCCATCGACAAGGGCGAGGTCAAGGTCGGCTCCGGCCAGACCGACATCAAGCAGACCGCGATCCAGGGCTGGAAGGCCGAGGGCGCCCAGCAGCGCATGGACTCGCTGCTGACCTCCTCCTACAGCAAGAAGACCCTCGACGGCGTGCTGTCCCCGAACGACACCCTGGCCCGCGCGATCCTGACCTCGGTCAAGGGCGCCGGCAAGCCGCTCCCGGTCGTCACCGGCCAGGACTCCGAGGCCGAGTCGGTCAAGTCGATCATGGCCGGCGAGCAGTACTCCACCATCAACAAGGACACCCGCAAGCTCGTCGCCGAGTCCGTGAACATGGTGAAGGCGCTGCAGGCGGGCACCAAGCCGCCGATCAACGACACCAACAGCTACAACAACGGCGTGAAGGTCGTCCCGGCGTACCTGCTTCCGCCGGTCATCGTGACCAAGGAGAACGCCGCCCAGGCGTACGCCACCGACCCCAAGCTCGCCCCGCTCACCAGGTAAGCGGTCGAACGGTCCGGCGGGTCTGTCATCGGCCCGCCGGACCCGTGACCCACCGCACCCTTGAACCCCCGACTCCCCAGGAACCTCGAGCCGGACGATATGCACACTGGCACGCAGCTCCAGCTCCACCGGCTGGACAACCCCATCCGCGACTACGCCTGGGGATCGCGGACGGCCATCGCGGACCTGCAGGGCAGGCCCTCGCCCACGGCCGGCCCCGAGGCGGAGGTCTGGATCGGGGCGCATCCGGCGGCGCCGTCCAGGCTCGCCGACGGGACCGACCTGCTGACGGCGATCGAGGCGGACCGCGCCGGACTGCTGGGCCCCGGGCACGACCGCCTGCCCTTCCTGCTCAAGATCCTCGCGGTCGCCGAGCCGCTGTCGATCCAGGTGCACCCCGACTCCGGGCAGGCCCGCCGCGGGTTCGCGCGCGAGGAGGCGCTCGGGATCCCGCGCGACTCCGCCACGCGCAACTACCGCGACGACTGGCCGAAGCCGGAACTGGTCTACGCCGTCACCGCGTTCGAAGCGCTGTGCGGATTCCGCGCGCCCGAGATCGCCGCGCGCCTGCTGCGGGCCCTGAACGGCGCCCGGCTACGGCGCCTCGCGGACATCCTGGAGGAGGGCGGCCCCGAGGCGGCGCTCGGAGCGCTGAACGCCTGGCCTGGCGCCGACCGTTCCGCCCTGGTCGCGGAGGTACGCGACGCGGGCACGACCGGCCCCGACCCCGCGCACCGAGCGGCGGCGATGATCGCGGCGGACCACCCCGACGATCCGGGAGCGGTCGCCTCCCTGCTCTTCAACCTGCGCGCGCTGCGTCCCGGGCAGGCCCTCTACACCGCCCCGCGAACGATCCACGCCTACCTGCGCGGAACGGCCGTCGAGATCATGGCCTCCTCCGACAACGTGCTGCGAGGCGGCCTGACCGGCAAGCACATCGACACGGCCGAACTCGCCGCCGTCACCGACTTCACCCCGACGCGGCCCGAGGTGCTGGAGCCGTCCATCCTGCCCACGGGCGAGGAGCTGTACCCGACCCCCGCCGAGCAGTTCCAGCTGACCAGGCTGCGCCCACGCCCGCCCATCGGCATCCCGGTCCCCGGCCCCAGCGCGATCCTCTGCCTCGAAGGCACCCTCAGCGTGGCGCGCGGCGGCACCACCGAGCTGCTCGCTCCGGGCGAGGCCCTGTTCGTGCCCTACGAGGGCGCCGGCCCGCTGGTGATCGAAGGCGACGGTGTCGGATTTCGCGCATCCGCCCCCGACGCCGGCCCCCGGTGATCGCGTCGCGTCCGAGCGGGAAGGGTCAAGAGTGCGGGGCGTCTCCGAGGGCGCCGAGGGCGATCCGCTCGTTGCGGGACAGATGCTCTTCGATGCCGGCGGCGGCGGTGTCGGGATCGCGGCTGCGGAAGGCGGCGACGAGGTCGACGTGCGCCTTCCCGCGGCGTTCGTGCTCGGCGGGATCCGGGTCGAGCTTGCCGAAACCGATCCGGATGTAGCGTTCGCCGGCGCGCCAGAGCGTGGTCAGGATCCGGATGTCCCAGGTCGTCGCGGCGGGCGCCAGGAGCGCGAGGTGAAACGCGTGGTGCCCCTCGTAGATGTCGGCCATGCCGTGTTCCCTGATGCCGAACCCGGCGGCCTGTGCGTCCAGGGCGTCGAGTTCCTCGTCGGTCAGCAGGACGCACGAGCGCCTGGCGATCTCCGGCTCGAGGGTCCGCCGCAGCCGGTAGATCCCGTGCAGGTCGTCGAGGTCGAGCGGCGCGATGACGGTGCTGCGGCCGGGCCGCGAGATGACCAGGCCTTCGCTTTCCAGGATCCGCAGCGCCTCGCGGATCGGGATGAAGCTGATGTCCAGCATGCCGGCCAGCTCGCGCAGCGAGTACTCCTCGCCGGGCGCGAGCGTTCCGGCCAGGATCGCGCGGCGCAGCTCGTCGGTGGCCTGATCGACCACCGATCGGGACGTGATGGGCCGGACGGCCCCCCGCGGTGTCGCCACGTCGGATCCCTTGCTCGCGGTTGGGTAGGTCGATATCAACTATAGCGATCAGCCCTTCCGAGCTGGCATGCTATATGTGATAACACTCGGAGGTGATCATGACCAACGCGACGGCACCGTCCCGGCGGCGCCCTGGAGCGGAACGCGTCGATGCCCTGCGCCAGGTGGAAGAACGGGTGCTGTGGCTGTCCACCGCCATCATCGATCACGCCAACCGGAAACGGCCCAACCCCTCCGGCCTGAAGGTCGGCGGGCACCAGGCCTCCAGCGCCTCGATGGTGACGATCATGACCGCGCTGTGGTTCGGATGCCTGACGGCGGCGGACCGCGTGTCGGTCAAGCCGCACGCCTCGCCGGTGCTGCACGCGATCAACTACCTGCTGGGCGGCCTGGAGGAGGAGTACCTCACCACCCTGCGCGCCTTCGGCGGGCTGCAGAGCTACCCGAGCCGTTCCAAGGACCCCGACGTGGTGGACTACTCCACGGGATCGGTCGGCATCGGCGCGACGGCTCCCATCTGGGGTGCGCTCGCCCGCCGCTACGTCGGGTCCAAGGGCGGCGGTGCCGGCACGGGGCGGCAGTTCTCCCTGGTCGGAGACGCCGAACTGGACGAGGGCGCCTGCTGGGAGGCGGTCTTGGACCCCATGGTCGGCGAGCTCGGCGAGGTGTGCTGGATCGTCGACCTGAACCGGCAGTCGCTGGACCGCGTCGTGCCCGAGATCGGCGCGACCCGCCTGCAGGGCATGTTCGACGCGGCGGGCTGGCAGGTCATCACGGTCAAGTACGGACGCCTTCTGGAGGAGCTGTTCGCCCGGCCCGGAGGCGAGGCGCTCAGGCGGCGCCTGGACTCGATGACCAACCCGGAATACCAGCGGCTGCTGAGGTGCGCGCCGGAACAGCTGCGCGAGCGGCTGCCCGGATCCGGGCCGGACTCGGCGGCGGTCCGGGCCCTGCTGGACCCCCTTGCGGACGACACCGTCCACGCGGCGGTCCGCGACCTCGGCGGACACGACCTGGACGCGCTCCGCGACGCGCTCGACGCCATCGACGACGACCGGCCGACCGTGATCTTCGCCTACACGGTGAAGGGGCACGGGCTGGCCACCGAGGGGCACCCCCAGAACCACTCGTCGCTGCTGTCGGCCGAGCAGTTCGCCGCGCTGGCGGACCGGGTCGGGATGTCGCCGGACGAGCCGTGGGCCCGCTTCGTCCCGGACTCGGCGGCCGGGCGGCTGTGCGCCGAGACCGCGCTGCGCCTGCGCCGGGAACCGGCCCCCGCGGGAGCGGTGGCGGCGATCCCGTCCGACATCGGCCGGACCCCGAGCGGGCGCACGACCACCCAGGCCGCCCTCGGCCGGACCCTGCTCGACCTCACCCGTGCCGCTCCCGAGGCGGCGCGGCAGGTCGTCACGCTGTGCCCGGACGTCAGCTCGTCCACCAACCTGGGCGGCTGGGTCAACAAGGTCGGCGTCTGGTCGGTGCGGGAGCGGCGTGACTGGTTCGACGACGACCCCGAGACGATCCTGCACTGGCGCGAGCGTCCGTCCGGCCAGCACCTGGAGCTGGGCATCGCCGAGACGAACCTGGTCGGGCTGCTGGGCGAGCTCGGCGCGACCTGGAGCCGCTGGGGACGCCCGCTGCTGCCGATCGGGGTTCTCTACGACCCGTTCGTCGAGCGGGCACTGGAACCCTGGTCCTTCGGCATCTACGCGGGCGGCCAGTCCATCCTGGTCGGCACGCCGTCCGGCGTCTCGCTCGCCCCCGAGGGCGGCGCGCACCAGTCGATCACCACCCCGTCGGTCGGGCTGGAGCAGCCGGGCTGCGTCACCTATGAGCCCGCCTTCGCCATCGACGTCGAATGGACACTGCTGGCCTCGCTGGCCAGGCTCGGCCGCCCGGACGGCACGTCGGCCTATCTGCGGCTGTCGACCCGTCCCGTCGACCAGTCCCTGGCGGGCGTCCCGGAGGACCCGGCGGCCAGAGAGCTCCGGCGCCGCCAGGTCGTCGCGGGGGCGTACCCGATACGCCGCGCCGACGGCCCGCCCGCGGTGAGCATCGCGGCGGTGGGCGCCCTCCTGCCCGAGGCGCTGGCGGCGGCCGACCGGCTGGCGGCGTCGGGAGTGCCCGCCGACGTGGTGTGCGTGACCAGTCCGGGACTGCTCTTCGAGGCGCTGCAGAACCGTGCCGGCCGGGAAGAAGGTCCGAGCTGGATCCTGGACGCCGCCTTCCCCGCGCACCGGAGCGCCCCGCTGGTCACCGTGCTGGACGGGCATCCCCACACGCTGGCGTTCCTGGCCGCTGTCAACAACGTGCGCGCGCGCCACTTGGGGGTGACCCGGTTCGGCCAGTCCGGCGACCTTGACGAGGTGTACCGCCATCACCGCATCGACACCGACAGCATCGTGGCGGCGGCCCTCGACCTGCGCTGACGTCCCCGGAAGGAAACCGTGAACGACACAGAGAATCCATGCCCGCTGTGCGAGATGGAGCGGGCCCACGAGACCGCGCGGGTGTTCAGCGACCCCCTGTGGGCCGCGGAGATCGTCCCGGGGTACGAGGTGCCGGGCTGGTTCATCCTGCGGGCCCGGCGCCACGCCGACCTCATCACCGGTCTCGACGACGCGGAACTGGTCACCTTCGCCCGGCGGGCCAGGGATCTGGTCGCGGCCGTCACCGAGGCCACCGGCGCACCGGCGACATACCTGCTGGTCTTCGGTGAGAACCACCGGCACTTCCACACGCTGGTCGCGGCCCGCGGCGACCACGTCCCGGCCGACCGCCGCAACGGCGACATCCTCAAACTCCGCACCGAGCAGGCCGATCCCGAGGCGGCCGCCCGGCTGCTGCCGGCCGTCCGGCAGGCATACCGTCGCCTCGCCCGCCCCGATGGCGCTGAGGTCGCCTGAGCGACGGCATCTGACCTCGGTCCGCCCGGCATTTCCCATCCGACAACGGTAGGGCGAATGCGGGTCTATGGATAAGGCCAGTTCGTGGTTGCTGTTATCAAATATAGAGACTAATCTGTGCCTTGCATCACAGAACGAGCCGGCCGACGATCCGTCCGCCGGCGTCCCTGAGGAGGTCCCTGCGATGCCGACTCCGAAATTCGCGCACGTCGTGTTCCAGACCGGCCAGCCCGCCGCGATGCGGGACTGGTACTGCTCCGTCCTGGACGGGCACGTGGTCTACGAGGACGAAGCGCTGGCCTTCATCACCTTCGACGAGGAGCACCACAGGATCGCCTTGCTCAAATCTCCAACGCCGTTGGAGCGCAAGAGCCCCGCCACCGCCTGCATGCACCACGTCGCCTACACCTTCGACGACCTCGACGGCCTCCTCGACCGGTACGTGCTCCTCCGCGACCGGGGAATCACACCCGCCGTGTCCATCGCACACGGTGTGACGACGTCGATGTACTACCGCGACCCGGACGGCAACTTCGTCGAGATGCAGATCGACAACTTCGCCGCGCCCGACGACGCCACGCACTACATGCACGGCCCGGAGTACGCCGCCGACTCGGTGGGACCGGCGTTCGACCCCGAGGAACTGCTCAAGGCGCGGAAGTCCGGCGCCACCGTCGACGAGCTCACGAACCGCTCCTGGTCCGTGCAGGCAGAGCTGCCGGACCCGATGGGCGTGCTCATGGGAGCGCACTAGCTCCCAGGCGCGAAAACGGGGTCCAGTCGGGACTGTCCGAAAGATCGTGTGGGTGGGGTGGTGATCCGGAAGGCTGGGGCCGATGCCTCGGCCGGGAAGGATCAT